>CAMNWW010000040.1 GCA_946566415.1 uncultured Lachnospiraceae bacterium
TTTTGTAAAATTATAACAGTAAAAACATAGTAGGTGGTGCCATAAAGAGAAAATTTTATGAAATATAGCAGTTCATTATGGAAAAATCTTTGACATATCCATAGTATAGTGTTAATATGATTATAGAAAGGGTGCTACCGATAGACGGTTAGCCCGGTATATAAGTGAAACAAAAATTGCCGCTTAGTTTACCAGACAGGGCGGTTATTTTTGTGATTTATTGCTTCCGATGGTATATCCAAGTCCGAAAGAGGTCAAGCATAAGCTAATTACTGCAATCAGACCTTCAATAGTCAACATTGGCATCCCCTCCTTTAGCAAGATTTCCGACAGATAGGCTGAGGATTTCTATGTAAACAGAGGGTCACAGTCCCTCTGCTGAAGGACTAACCGCCTACCGTTTTTTGGTAGCACCCATGAAAAGATTATAACAATTTGAGTCTATATAATCAATCCCTAAATCTTTTTGTTAAAATACTAATCCAAGTAACAAATCGACTAATACGGGTTTATAAGGGAGTGAACAGGATAATGGTTTTCCATAAAAATCCTAAAACAATTGGTGCGCTTTCTTATATCGGATTGCTTATAATTTGGGGCTTAATTGAACTTGTTATTGTGCCATTTATGGGACGGTGGCTAAGCACGCATGACATAGAATTTATAAAGGAAGCAGTTTTCAAAATTGTAATCTGGCTTGTTCCTGCGATTCTTCTGTGCAGATATTATGATAATTTTTTAAAAGAACAAGAATATGAACGAGAGCAACAAGTGTTGCTTTTATAAAAAGCAGGAACATTTTGGTTCCTATTGTATTACATGCATATTGGGATCTTTTGTGTTTTATATTATGATACAAAACATATTTCTGATCATGGGAAAGTGAAGCAACGTAGAAAATTCCAGTTTGTCGGAAAGATTGAATTGATGGGGCTTTCAGGGAAATCGGAAAGCTCTTTTTGAAGTTTTGCGACAGTAGTTGTTTCCGGCGCAGTTGAAGCACATTAAAAAAACTAGTATGTTCCTAAGTTCTCTGATAGAGTTAACATATATATTAAATTGTAAAGGGAGGCGGTTGTAAATGAAAAATAGAAATACTTGTTATGTTGAAAAAAATTGGAGGGAGAAAATATCATAGCCCTCCACAAAATTTGTATTTTGAATTAGAGACGGACGGTGTAAAATACCAGCTGGAACATTTTATAGTAGGCTATAGAAGCGATGATTTTTTTGAATCAATATTTCAAAATGATAATCAAGATATTCTTGTGGTAGATGCCGATGGAACAGTTATAGGATTTTCTCATGTTATCATATTGAAACAAAAAAATATAGCGTGCTTAAAACCAGAGACTGCAATCTATATACAAGATTTAGATGTTTTAGAGTGCGAGAGGAACAAAGGGATTGGGACTTTACTTATAAAGGCTAGTAAGGAATACGGAAAAACAAAAGGAGCGGATTTTATTAGAACACAGGTTTTTCCACAAAATGTTGACGGTATGAGATTCTATGAAAGAAATGGTTTTTGTGAAATGATGAAAACGATTGAGAGTCAGCTTTGATTAGTGGAAGTAAGATAGGATTTTAAAGGAGCAAAAGATATGGTTTTCACTAATTGTACTGTTTGTTCTGTCTATGGAACAGACAACTCGTCCCAGACAAGGGTTCGGGTAAAATGCAGCGGGGAACAGATCACCCTGTATTTGATGAGGCAGAAAGAAGTTCCTGAGGGCGAGAAAATACGGATTGATTTTTATGACGAGCGGATCGGATGTGTAAAGACATACTGTGAGCTTCGGGTCAGGCAGAATAATGATTCGGCTGCGCGCGAACCATGGATCGCGGACTGCGATAGCCTAGAAGTGGCTGAGATTATACAGGACAGGCAGGGATTTCGTGCGAAGACGGAGAAAGAGACGATAATCAATTCTTTCGAGCAGGGAGAGATTAGAGCGGTCATCCATAATATCAGTGTGGGCGGTCTTTATTTTGTCACAACAACAAGGTTAAGTTATGCGGATACGATCGAATTTTCTTATTGCTTTATGGAAAAGGAGTATCGTCTTCGGGCAACTGTACTTCGTGAAGAGGATTTTCAGGACGGGAATCTGGGATATGGCTGTCAGTTCACAGAGCTTCCCAAAGGAGCGAAGAGAGATATCCAGCAGTATGTGTTTCAGCGGCAGAATGGCGGTATTTGGTGAAATGCAACTGCCGGTTGACAAAGAGAATGGGCGGCTTTCTGGAATGCAACCGACATCTATGCTAGGATTGATCATGAAAACAGCAGCTGATATTATATAGCAAGCGATATACCCCTCATGCGGATGCATTCGGGATATCGTAACTCAATCGTCTAATCGGCGATGAAATTCATAATGTAAGGAGAGGAGACACTATGATATTAGCGGATAAGATTATCAATCTTCGTAAGAGAGCGGGATGGTCCCAGGAGGAACTTGCGGGACAGCTTGGAGTCACCAGGCAGTCAGTGTCTAAATGGGAGGGCGCCCAGTCGGTGCCGGACATGGACAAGGTGATTCAGATGAGCCGGATTTTCGAGGTGACGACAGACTACTTGCTTAAAGATGAAATAGAGGAGCCAGAGTATGCCGCGGGAGAGACGCCTTCTGACGGCTGTACACAGCCGATGCGCCGTATAACAATGGAAGAGGCGTCGCACTACCTGGAATTAAGGCGCGAAGCAGCGCCAAAGATCGCGATAGCTACATTTCTATGTATCATTTCACCGATCTGTCTGCTGCTTCTTGACAGTTTAAGTGAATATAGGGTATTAAGGATTTCTGAGAATGTGGCGGGAGGGCTGGGGCTATGTATTCTGATGCTCTTTGTGACAGCCGGAGTCGCATTATTTATTTCATGCAGTGCAAAATCAAAGGAATTTGAGTATCTGGAAAAAGAAATATTTGAGACAGAATACGGAGTAACCGGGATGGTGAAGGAGAGGAAGAAGGAATTTCAGAACGCATACACGGGTCTAAATATTAAAGGAACGGTGCTTTGCATTTTGGCTGTGATACCACTGTTCATAGCGATGGGAATTGATAATGAATTTCTCGGTTCCATTGCCGTATGCCTGCTCATTTTTATGGTAGGGGTTGGCTGCATCCTCCTGATCTACGGCGGCGTGATACAGTCGTCCATGGAAAAACTGCTGCAGGAAGGTGATTACACACGGGAAAATAAAGAGAAAAAGCATATCCTCGGACCGATCAGCGCAATCTATTGGTTGATCGTCACAGCAATCTACCTCTGGCTGATAATGGGGGCAAACGGTGACTGGGGAAACAGAGCGAACCGGGCGCTGTGGGCAGTCGCCGGCGTTGTCTATGGGATAGTTGTCGTTATTGTAAAACTGATCGAGCGGCTTCTAAAGAAATAAAATGATATTGAATAAAGAGGAGAAACAGCCTATAATTGAAGTTATCGGAGGTGTGAAAATGAAAAGACTATTAGTTAAGAACGGATGGGTTCACGACGCTGTCCGTCCGGAAAGCTATCAGGCGGATATTCTGGTAGAAGATGGGAAGATCACAAAGATCGGTACAGGCTTTGAGGCTGGGGATGCGGAAGTTATCGACGCAGAGAGCTGCCAGGTGTATCCCGGATTTATTGACGCGCACTGTCATCTGGGCGTAGACGGATTCGGAATGGGATTTGAAGGAGAGGACTGTAACGAGATGACGGATATTCTGACGCCGGAGCTGCGGGTTATCGACGCGATAAATCCGATGGACGAGACGTTTCCGATGGCAAGAGAAGGCGGCGTTACCTGCGTAGGCACCGGTCCCGGAAGCGCGAATGTATTGGGCGGAATGTTCGCGGTGATCAAGACCCAGGGGAAACGGGTAGACGATATGATCGTTAAATTCCCGGCTGCCATGAAGTGTGCTTTTGGGGAGAATCCGAAGCGCTGTTATAAGGAAAAGAGTAATTATTCACGTATGTCCACGGCTTCCAAGCTGCGGGTAACGCTCCGCGAGGCGAAAGAGTATCAGGAGCAGTTAAAGGAGGCAAAGACGGCAAAGGACAGACCAAAGTATAACGCAAAGCTGGAAGCGCTTCTACCGGTGCTGGATGGGGAAATTCCTCTGAAAGCCCACGCGCATCAGGCGAATGATTTATTCACAGCGATTCGGATTGCGAAGGAATTCGGGGTAAAATTGACTTTGGAGCATTGTACAGACGGTTCGCTGATCGCAGAGGAGTTAGCGGCGGAAGGGTATCCGGTCTGCGTGGGACCGACTTTAGTTCACGCCTCAAAGATCGAGATGAGGAACGTAAGCTTTGAGACGCCGGGAATTTTGGCGAAGGCAGGATGCCAGGTGTCGATCATTACAGACTCGCCGGTGATTCCGCAGCAGTTCCTTCCACTGTGCGCCGGACTGGCAGTGAAGAATGGAATGGATGAGTTCGCCGCCCTTCAGGCAATCACCATCAACCCGGCGAAGCATTTGGGTGTGGAAGAGCGGGTCGGCTCCCTGGAAGAAGGAAAAGACGGCGATCTGGTCATCGCAGACGGTGATCCGATGCATTCACAGACAAGGATTCTGTATACAATCATTGACGGAGAAGTATGTTTTAAGGCATAATACTTTACATAAGGTGTGAAAACGACGCTGCAAAATAGATGTGCTCATCTATAGAGCAGCGTCCTCTTTTTAACCCCTCGCGAAAGCTCGGGGTACCTGAACTAAAATCGCCTATCCGGCGATGAAAGGATAGAGGAAGCCCCTCGCGAAAGCTCGGGATACCTGAACTGAATCGCCTATTCGGCGATGAAAGGATAGAGGAATCCCCTCGCGAAAGCTCGGGGTACCTGAACTGAAATCGCCTATTCGGCGATGAAAGGGTAGAGGAAAATATGGCGCGGAAAATTTTGATTATTGAAGATGATGTAGATTTGAGGGAGGGACTGCATTTTTCGTTTGCAGGCGACGGGGACGTTGTGTTTGATGCAGGAACAAAGAGAGAGGGGATTCAGGAGATTAGAAAGGGAATCTACGATATTGTCCTTTTGGACTGCAATCTGCCGGACGGGACAGGATTTGAGCTGTGCAGAGAGGTTAGGAAGTTCAGCACAGTGCCGATCATTATGCTGACTGCCCGCGATACAGAGATGGACGAGATAAAGGCGCTGGAACTAGGCGTGGACGATTATTTGTCGAAACCATTTTCCCTGGGAGTACTGAAAGCAAGAATGAAACGGCTCGTGAATGGGAAAGCAGGGTCAGAAAAATTAGTCTCAGGAAATCTTACGATAGATAAGAGCTCCTGCAAGGTCTGTAAAGGCAGCGAGGAGGTGTTTTTAAGTAAACTGGAATATAAGCTTCTCCTGTACTTGGTCGAGAACCGGAACCATGTATTGTCAAAGGAACAGATTTTAGACCATATCTGGGATAATGAAGGAAAATATGTGGACAGTAATACGGTTTCCGTAAATATCAGCAGGCTGAGACTGAAGATAGAGGACGACCCAGGCTCGCCCAGACTGATAAAAACAATTCATGGGATCGGATATATCTGGAAGGATGAGTAAAAATGGCAGTGAATTTGGTACTTTTAGCTTTACTGTGTGCGGCAGTGGGCTACGGTATTTTCGACAGCAAAAGAAGGACATACCGTTCCATCGACCGGATGCTGGACTGTGTGCTGAGCCGGGAGGAGATCGAGTACTCCGACGTAAGGGAAGGGGAGCTGTCTTCTCTTGTAAATAAGATAAGACGGATCCAGGAAGTTCTGGAAAAACAGGTTCAAAGCGCAGAGGAGGAGAAGGAACAGGTAAAAGGCATTGTTTCCAACCTGTCCCACCAGCTCAAGACGCCTCTGGCGAATCTTTCTGTTTATACGGACATTCTGGCAGGGCAGGAATTGGAAGAAGAGCGAAAAGCCATCATGTGTGAGAAGATCAAAAGACAGATCGACAAACTGGACTGGATCATAGGATCCCTTGCGAAGATGGTAAAGCTGGAACAGAATGTGATTGTGTTTGAGGTGGAAGGACATCCGATCCGGGATACGATACATGATGCGATAGACACTGTCTATGAGAAAATCGAGAAAAAGGGGATTCGCATAGAATCCGAACCATATGAAGACTGCCTTTTGTACCATAATAGAAAGTGGACGGCGGAGGTTTTTGTAAACCTTCTGGAAAATGCGGTCAAATATACAGATCGCGGAGGGACGATACAGATCAGGGTAAATCCATATGAAATGTATACCGAAATTCAGATCGCCGACAACGGACGCGGGATACACAAGGAAGAGACCACTCAGATTTTCCATAGGTTTTACCGAAGCCCTGAAGTTGAGAATATAGAAGGATCCGGGATCGGCCTGTACCTTTCCGGCTTGATCCTGGAAAAGGAAAAAGGGTACATGACGGTAAAATCTGTATATGGAGAAGGAAGTTGTTTTTCCGTGTTCTTACAAAACTGTAAGAAGGAAACGTCGCCTTGAAAAAGAAATGCAAGATGAGGCGGTTATACTGCCTATATCAATAAGTAAAGGGGCGATGATAATGAACATTTTAGAGTTACGCCATGTGGAAAAAGTGTATGGCAAAAATGAAAATCAGGTAAGGGCGCTGCGCGATATCAACATGGATGTCAGGGAAGGCGAATTTATCGCGATCGTAGGGACTTCGGGTTCCGGCAAATCGACGCTTTTGAACCTGATCGGGGGTCTTGATACGCCGACAGGGGGTGAAATATTTATCAGAGGAAGGGAGATCGGATCTTTCAAAAGGAAGGAGATGACGATCTTCAGGCGGAGAAACATCGGGTTTGTTTTCCAGAATTACAGCCTGATGCCCGTCCTGAATGTATATGATAATGTAGCGCTGCCGATTACATTTGACAGAGGGAGGCATACCAGCCACAAATATATAGAAGAGCTTTTGCGGGAGCTGGGGATATGGGATAAGAGAAAGAAATATCCAAATGAACTTTCCGGCGGGCAGCAGCAGAGGACGGCCATCGCGAGAGCCTTGGTGAATAAGCCGGCGATTCTTCTGGCGGACGAACCGACCGGGAACCTGGATTCTGTCACGACGGTAGAAGTTATCGGGCTTTTGAAGGCAAGCTGCCGTAAATACAATCAGACGATATTGATGGTCACGCACAATGAAGGAATCGCACAGACCTGCGACCGGATCATCCACATTGAGGATGGGAGCATCACCAAACGAGGAAGTTTATTTCCGGAAAAAGGCGGTGACGACGTATGTTAAAACTTGCCTGCAAATATATGCGATACTATAAGAGCCAGACCTTCGCGATTCTGGCCAGTATTATTTTGACAGCCTCGTTATTGTCGGGAATCAGTTCTCTTCTCTACAGCAGCCAGAAAAGTGAGCTTGCGAATAAGAAAATTATGTACGGGGACTGGCACTACCGTATCCGGGCGGACCGGGGGCTAAAGAAAGATGTGGAGAGCCGGGGCTCAGGGAAGGGGTATGTGGTTGATTCATGCGGCATAAAAGAAACTCGTAAGGTGATAACAGAGCCTTACCAGATCGCTTTTGTTAATGTGGATGAGAATTATATGGGGATGGCGCACAGGGAACTTGTGGAGGGCAGTTATCCGAAGAAAGCGGACGAGATCGCAGCGGATCGGTACACCTTGCGCAATCTGGGAATTTCAGGCGGACCAGGAAGCGTTGTAAGACTGGACGGGGAGAAGTATACCCTCACCGGGATTGTAAGGGGAGAATGGTCTGCCGGGACGGACGAAATGGAGATATTCGTAGGGGAAGACTTTGTCGGAGAAGATAAGCAAAGCTGCCTTTATATACGGTTCTCGGAAGAGGAGAAATTATACCGGCAAATACAAGCATTTCAGGAAGAATACAGGATTTCCGGCGACATGATAGAGCCGAATGGGGAAGTAGTGAGCGCCCTTAGCGGCGAGGAGCCGGACAGTATCTATGATATCGTAAAGTTCGCCTTGACGGATGAAAGAGGAAACTTCACATATATCATACTGAAGCTGCAGAGTGAGTATAATCTGGCGTTCAATGGGATGCTTTTCCTGTTGTGCCTGTTCAGCCTGTGTGTCATTTACAGTATATTCAATATTTCCGCCGCAAAAAGAACGGCGGAATATGGGATTATGCAGATGCTGGGAATCAGTGGGATGAGGGTCGGCGGAACTCTGGTCATTGAGCTATGGATTTTGTTCCTCGTAGGTTATCCGGCAGGATGCCTTATAGGAAACGGTATTTTAAGTATCTTCTACCGAAGGCTTACTTCGGTTTACACGGAGAAAACGTCCGCTATGGTGGAAGCGGGGGCGGAAGGCTTTCATATTGCCTGGCAGGCGATAGCGGCCGGATTTTTCTTCTTATTTGCCGCAATGGCAGTGATCGGGTTTATGACGATACGTTCTATGCAGAAGAGCACTCTTCGCCAGACAATGGCGGGGGACACTTCCTTTATCGGGAGAAGAAGAAAAATATACAGCAAAAGGCATACGAATCTGGCAAACGTCGTTGTGAGGAAGTTCATGTTCTCCAATAAGAAAAAAGCGCTGGGAATCCTGGTGTCCTTATCCATCGGAGGCTGCGTGTTCCTGTGCGCTTCGTACATGGTGGAGAATCTAAAGATCCATGCGGAAATGTCGATGAAGTCGGATGACGGTCTTGGATCAGACTACCGGATCTCTATGAAATCCAGGGCCTTATCTGACACTATTCCGGAGGCGGCAGCGGAGGAAATCAGGGACATACCGGAAACATCGGATGTCTATGCTTCAAAATATATTTTAGGGGAGCTTACAATTCAGAAAGAGGAACTGGAATGGGACGAGTATTTTGATGAAATGAACAAAGACGCCTATTTTCAGCAGCGTTTCGGGGGAATCTGTGTAGAGAAGGAAGACGGAACCTACGGAATCAAATATGACGTCTATGGATATGATGAAGAGATGATCGAACAGCTTCAGGAGTTCGTGCTGGAAGGAGAAATTTCCCCGGACGACATGGAAAAGAAAAACAAAATCATAGCGGTTGCCAATAGAGACGGGCAGGGAAATTACGATTTTTACGGAAAGCACCCTGGGGATACTGTGAAAATCCGGGCGCCGAAGAATCTGGATTGTCCCGAAGAAGTTTTGAGATTTAATGCTGCCAAAGAACAATATGCAGAGAAGGAATTTGAGGTTGCGGCGATTGTGAGCCGTGCGCTTGCGCAGGAAGAGGAATTTCTGAACGCAGGAGGCTGGAATGGATGCCAAAGCTTAATTATGACGAACCGGCAGATGGAAGGGCAGTTTGGAATCTCAGATTACAGTTTTATCCATGTGTCCGCTGCCGACGGGGAGGATACAGAAGAGGTGGGCGCCTGTCTGCTGGAAAAAATAGAGGATGTGCCCAAGGCGGTTCTGCGGGACTATACTACGGCGATTGAGACACAGAAGAATTATCTTAGGCGGCAGCAGTTGTTTTTCTCGGGGATCGCGGCGATCTTGCTGGTGATCAGCCTGTTCCATATTATGAACAGTGTGAACTACTCGGTTCTTTCCCGCAGGAGAGAATATGGCATCATCCGGGCGATGGGAATAACGGGCGCCGGATTTTACAGGATGATTTTTAGAACGGGAATTTGGTATGGGCTATTGGCCGACCTGTTTATTATCCTCTTCTATAATATTGTCCTTCGGAGAGTCATGGATTACTATATGGCTCATGTTGTACAATTCCTGCATTTTACGGCAGGGGTTCCAGTAAGGCTTACGGCGGCGGTGATGCTTCTTAACCTTCTTCTTGCCGTGACGGCGGTCATGGTTCCGGCGAGGAGGATCGTTAAGGCGGAATTTTACACCAACTTTACAATTCTGTGATATTGGATTTGATAATTTTTCTATATGCTATATTCGTAAACAAAATTATGAAAAAGCAAAGGAGAATTACAAAATGACAACTTTAAAAAAACGATGGGCGCTGATCCTGGCAAGCGTTTTGGCGCTGTCTGCATTAACAGGGTGCGCCGGTAACGACGAAAAAGATTCCTCTGATTTTGACGCGGCAAGAGAAGTCAATATACTTACCCGGGAGGACGGATCCGGCACTCGGGGGGCATTTATAGAGCTGTTTGGAATTGAGCAGGAGGATGAGAAGGGAGAAAAGATTGACTGTACAATAGAAACGGCCGTCGTCACGAATTCAACCTCTGTTATGATGACGACTGTAGCCGGAGATCCATACGCTATGGGGTATATTTCTCTTGGCTCCATGAACGATACCGTAAAAGCGATTCAAATTGACGGCGTGGACGCGACGGTTTCTAACATCAAAGACGGCTCTTACAAAATTGCCCGCTCCTTTAACATTGCGACAAAAGACGGTTTGAGCGATGCGGCGCAGGATTTTATCGACTTCATAATGAGCGCGGACGGCCAGAAAGTAATTGAGGACAACGGCTATATTTCCGTATCCGACGCTGAGGCTTACGGCGGCAAAGTGGATTCGGGGAAAATTGTTGTATCGGGATCTAGTTCCGTCACTCCGGTTATGGAAAAACTTAAGGAGGCCTATCTTGAAAAAAACCCGGATGTTTCTATTGAGATACAGCAAAGCGATTCCTCTACAGGTATGTCTGACGCGATAGACGGAACCTGCGATATCGGTATGGCTTCGCGCGAATTAAAGGATTCAGAGACAGAAAAGGGGCTGACGGCTACAGTGATTGCAATGGACGGTATCACCGTGATTGTAAATAATGACTGTCCTATAGACGGTCTTACAAGCGAACAGGTGAAAGACATTTTCGTGGGCGATATTAGCAGTTGGAGTGAGATATCAAAATAGGGGCAGGATTATGGAACATATAAAAGAAAAAGGAATGAAGCTGCTCTTTTTCCTGACGGCGTGCGTTTCCATTGCGGCGGTGGTCCTGATCTGTATATTCCTTTTTGCAAGCGGGGTTCCGGCAATAAGAGAAATAGGGGTTTTCAAGTTTTTACTGGGGACAAAATGGAAGCCTGAGAACAATCTTTACGGGATTTTTCCTATGATCATAGGTTCCATCTATGTAACGGTCGGGGCGTTACTGATCGGCGTGCCGGTCGGTATACTGACAGCAGTGTTCATGGCACGTTTCTGTCCTCATAATATCTATAAGCCCTTGAAGTCGGCGGTTAATCTGATGGCGGGAATTCCGTCGGTTGTATATGGTTTTTTCGGATTGGTAATCTTAGTTCCTTTTGTAAGAGAAATTTTCGGCGGGCGCGGCATGAGTGTCCTGACCGCGTCCGTATTATTAGGACTGATGATCCTGCCTACCATTATCAGTGTTTCGGAAACCTCAATCCGGGCGGTCCCGGAAAGTTACTATGAAGGCGGGCTTGCTCTTGGGGCGTCTCATGAAAGAAGTGTATTTTATACGGTTCTTCCCGCCGCAAAAAGAGGTATCTTCGCGGGCGTTGTATTGGGAATCGGGCGGGCCGTCGGTGAAACGATGGCGGTCATGATGGTTGCAGGAAACCAGCCGGCTATCCCGGAAAGTATCTTTTCAGGGGTTCGGACACTGACTACAAATATTGTAATGGAAATGGGATATTCTACAGATCTGCATCGTGAGGCGCTGATAGGCACGGCGGTTGTCCTGTTTATCTTCATTCTCATTATTAATCTGTCCCTTTCCCTGTGGGGAAAGAAGGTGAAATAGATGGCTGAAGGTTTTAGAAAAAGATGGCATGAATACAGACGTGATCCGAGATCGCTTTTCCTGCTCCTTTCCGTATGCTTTGCAGCGTTTCTTACAATGCTTGCGCTGCTTTTTATTATCGCGTATATTCTTATAAAGGGGATTCCGAGTCTGACGCCGGAATTATTTGCCCCTCAATATACAACGGAAAATGTATCTTTGCTTCCGGCGCTCATCAACACGTTGTTCATTACGGCGCTTTCCCTGCTGTTCGCGGTTCCCGTAGGGATTGGAGCGGCGATATATCTGGCGGAATATGCCGGACGGGGAAACAATCTGGTCAATATTATTGGCATTACCGCAGAAACATTATCCGGCATCCCGTCCATCGTATATGGACTGTTTGGCTCTCTATTTTTTGTGAAGTATCTTGGTCTGGGCCTGAATTTGTTATCAGGGTCGCTGACATTAATTATTATGATTCAGCAGCTT
>CAMNWW010000041.1 GCA_946566415.1 uncultured Lachnospiraceae bacterium
TATTAACTGATTAAGCGAGGTGGGATAATGGATAAGCAATTTGAATTTTTAGTGTATCAGGTGGAAGATGAAAATATATCAGTAGATGCTTTTGTTCAAGATGAAACAATTTGGGTTACAGCAAATCAAATGGCAGTTCTTTTTGATAAGAGCGAATCAATGATTCGGAAGCATATTAACAATGTTTTTGATGAGGGCGAATTAGAGAGAAAGAACAACACGCAAAAAGTGCGTGTAGATGGAGTAAAACAACCGGTAGCATTTTATAATCTGGACACAATCATTTCCGTAGGTTACCGTGTGAACTCACGCAGGGCAACCAAATTTCGTATCTGGGCGACTGGCATTTTAAAAGAATATATGATTAAAGGGTTCGCTATGGACGATGAGCGTTTAAAGCAGGGGAAGACCGCCTTTGGAAAAGACTATTTTCGTGAATTATTGGAAAAAGTTCGTTCTATCCGTGCAAGCGAACGCCGTATTTGGCAGCAGATTACCGATATATTTGCAGAGTGCAGCATTGATTATGACAAGCATTCTCAAATTACTCATGATTTCTATGCTATGGTCCAGAACAAATTTCACTATGCCATTGTTGGGCAGACAGCAGCGGAAATTGTGCATACGAAAGCAGACAGGGAGAAAGAAAACATGGGGCTTACCACATGGAAAAACGCCCCTGATGGCCGTATTTTGAAATCAGATGTCGGCATTGCCCAAAATTATCTGGAGGAAAAGCAGATCAGACAGTTGGAGCGTACTGTCACAGGCTATTTTGATTATATTGAGGATTTGATTGAGCGAGAAAACACTTTCACTATGGAGGAATTTGCTTCCAGTGTAAACGAGTTTTTAGCATTCCGCAGATATGACGTTCTGGAAGGAAAGGGTAAAATATCCAGACAGGCAGCTTTGAAAAAAGCGGAAACAGAATATGAATTCTTTAATAAAAAGCAAAAAATCATTTCGGATTTTGATAAGGAAGTGAAAAAGCTGCTGGAAAAAGGCGGTGGCAGATAATTTTATTTTTATCGTAGTTCGGGTTTATTATTGATTCCATCTATAAAAATATATAAAAAAACATTAATGAATCCTTTCTTGTTTTATTGAATAAGTTAACAAACAATGCTATTCTAGGACTATGTTATGTAATTTGAGCAGTACAGTTTTAGCAGAGACAACCCCGAGGGCGGGGCGCCTTAATTTAATCGCCTAATCGGCGATGGAAGTTAAGAGAAAAGGAGGAAAAAAGTGAAAATCTATATTTCTGTAGACATGGAAGGAATGGCGGGAATATGCAGTACAAGGCAGGAGACGGACGATAACATCCGTTTCAGAAAGGCTTATGAGCAGCAGGTAGAATGGGTGATCGAGGGAATCCAGAACAGCAGCAGGAACGATGAAATCGAGGAGATCACAATTTCAGATTCACATGGTTATGGCAGGAATTTGAGTTATGACCTGACCGAGATGGATGAAAGGATTACGCTTATCAGCGGTTCTCCGCGCCCGCATTATATGATGTGCGGATTAGACGAAAGCTATGATATCGTATTTTTAGTAGGATATCACTGTGGAATCGGGGATCCGGCAGGAAATATGGAGCATACGGTAAACGGATATGCCTATTACAACGTGACGATCAATGGTAAGTACATGAATGAAAGCACCTTAAGCGCCGCATATGCCGGATATTATCATGTTCCGGTGGGACTTGTGATCGGGGATACCGGGCTTAGGAAACAGCTTCATGACGATGGGATGCTCCCACATGTGGAATATGTTACGACAAAAGAATCAATCAGCCGGATGGCGGCTAAATATAAGGCAAAAGCAGTTGTGAAAAGGGAGACGATTGAAGGTGTAAAACGGACGTTGGAAAAAGATATCTCATCAATTCCGGTATACCAGATTCAGGGTCCATATCATTTGGAAGTAGACTTTACATACCGTCCAATGGCAGATGCATCATCGGGAATGCCTGGTGTAAAACAGGAAGGAAGAAATGTCGTAATGGAACTGAACGACTATGTAGAAGTATACGACGCGCTCTTTTCTATAGGGACGATCGCGATGGCACAGTATCCATTTGACAGACATTAAGGAATATGGAAAAACAGAAGAGGAGAAAGAACGACGATGAAATATGATTTTACAACGGTCATTGACCGTTATGGAAAAGACGCTACTGCAGTAGATGGCGCCAGCCGGGTATTAAAAAAAGGAGTTAAGATAAAAGAAGGGTTCGATGTTATCCCGATGTGGATCGCAGATATGAATTTCCCGGTGGTACCGGAGATTCAAAAGAAGATTGCCGAAAGGCTGGAACACCCAATTTTTGGGTATTTTCCGACCAGCGATGAATATTATGAGAAAATTATTAATTGGCAGCAGGTGAGGAATCAAGTCTCACGGATTTCCCGGGAGGATATCGCCTATGAAAACGGAGTGCTAGGCGGAGTTTCCAGCGCTCTTCGGGCATTATGTACTTATGGTGATTTTGTGCTTGTACATGCGCCTGCCTACATAGGATTTACCGGTGTGCTTAGGGGAAATGGATACCGGGCGGTATACAGCGACCTGGTAAAAGATGAAGAGGGCGTTTGGCGCATGGACTTTGAAGATATGGAGAAAAAAATAGTAGAGAACCATATCCATGCGGCGATCTTCTGTTCTCCGCATAACCCGGCGGGACGAGTCTGGGAGCGCTGGGAGCTGGAAAAAATGATGGATCTTTATAAGAAGTATGATGTATATGTGATCTCAGATGAAATATGGTCCGATATCATACTTTACGGAAACAGGCATATTCCGCTTCAGTCCATATCAGAGGATGCAAGAAACCGGACGGTGGCATTCTATTCACTGGCAAAGACATTTAACCTCGCAGGGTTTGTGTGTGCATATCGAATCTGCTATAATCCTCTCCTCAGAGATCGGATCGACAGGGAAGAGGCTGTGACACATTATAACGATATTCATGTTTTGTCTATGCATGCTTTGATCGGGGCATACAGTGAACAAGGGATGGAATGGGTTGATGAGCTGAACCAGGTTTTGAGCGAGAATCTCGGCTATGCCTATGACTATATGACAAATAATTTTGACGGTATTAAAGTATCAAAACCGGAAGGAACCTATATGTTTTTCCTGGATTGCAGCGAGTGGTGTCAGAAGACAGGAAAGACTTTGGAGGATTTGATCCGCGCCGGACAGGAGGTCGGGGTGATCTGGCAGGATGGAAGGATGTTCATGAAAGAAGATTCAATAAGAATGAATCTGGCGCTTCCGATATCCAGGCTGAAAGAAGGGTTGGAACGGCTGAAGAAGTATGTATTTGTATAAAAATTACTGCGCTGTATTAGAAAAAGATGTTAATACAGCGCAACATGATTATACATCTTAAAATATCATGGATGTCTATCTTCTGTCGCACTCGTCTATATTATTCAGCAGCCCTCGTCCCTTCATAATCTGTCGTCCGCATGCAATATAAGAAGGCATGACCCGAAAAAAGATATCAAGTTCTTTTTCAGAATAAAGTGACGACAGACGTTCTATCAGCGCCGAATAGTATTCTTTATCGTATTCTCGATGGGACATATTGCACTTAAGCCCAAGTTCTGTCGGTATTAAATATAGATTTTTCTGATTACCCTCTCTTTTTTCCTTTTTAATCAACCCCTTTGACTCAAGGCTGGAGGCGATTTTTGAAGCGGCGCAGAGTGTGAAACCCCAGTATCTGGAAATGTCGGAGATGACAAGTCCGGGATTTTCAATAATATGCTGGAGAGTGTGGGCCTCGGTAATATTCATCTGTACCTTGTTTCCATAGTCATGTTGTCCCTTGTTCCAGGGAGAACATGTGATAACATAATCATCCAGTAAACGAAATGAATGGATATATTTATCGAGGTTTTTCAAATTTTTCAGTTTTTTCATTTTTATTTCACCATCCAGACAAAGTAAAATTAATATCTTATATTTTACTTTACTATAAAATAGGGAAAATGACAAATAGTTTTATAGAAAATGGCTATAGATAGTGTAAATATATGAAAAAAAACTATAAGTTTTCTTCTCCGATTACCCATTATCCGTTTTTCTTAGAACCTATTCTTTTTATAATGCCTTTTTCCCTTAAAACGCGGATATGTTTTGTAATCGTCGTCATTCCGCCCCCTATTTGTCCACTAAGTTCATGCACTGTAATATTACTGTTCTCTTTCATCCGGCTTAATATTTTCTTATCACATTCATTCAATACAATCCCCTTCTTCTTTTGTAAATCTCTTTCCTCTATAGTTGCTCAAAACTTAACTCTTGATTATTTGTTTCAATATTAAGGTTTTTCATTTCCTTCTATAGTAACTTTAATTACATTTTTATCATCGCATAGTTCCATGATAATCGTCGGGATAACCTGTGGTTTAATCAACACTTAATAGACACTTTATTCAACAATTGTGTGATGAATAAAGTGTCTATTAACCCAGATCCACATATGGAAATTCGATTATAGGTAAAAGTGATAACAAGAGAAATACATGTGAAAAAACTATTAATAATGTTAATAAAAAATGTTGAATAAGATAACAAAAACACTTACAATTATTTAGAAGGCGGCAAGATGCCGCTGGTTGCAAGTTGTACTACATACTATCAGGAGGAAACAAAAGGAATGAAGAAAAAAATTGTTGCAGTGGTCTGTATGCTGGCTATGACGGTCAGTATGATCGCGGGATGCGGAGGAGACAGTACGGACGAGAACAAGGATGCGGGCGATAAGCAGGAGAGCCAGTCGGAAGGTTCGGGCGAAAAGAAGTACAAGGATACAATCGTATATTCATTTGACGCGACACCGACAGGGGATTTTCTTTCAGTACAGTCAGGAAGTGATTATAATACGTCGGTAATGGATATCGTCCACGGTTCTTTGCTGATTACAGATGAAGCAGGTAATCTGGAAGATTATTTTGCAAAAAGCCATGAGGTATCGGAGGACGGCACAGTGATCACCTTCCATCTCCGTGATAACGGCTATTTTAATGATGGAGAGAAGGTGACTGCGGACGACGTTGCGTTTACATTTCAATATATGTGCGACCCATCCGATGAAAGATGGTCAGGCGTTACGACAATGATCAAAGGAGCGGACGCGTACCGCGAGGGGACGGCGGATTCAATTGAAGGAATCAAGGTTATTGACGAAAAAACGATTGAATTTACTTTAACACAGTATTTCCCTAAGGCATTGTCATTTATTGGCGAGATGGGAATCGTGCCGGAACATATCTGGAAAGATATCCCATACAGTGAGATTGAAAACCATCGTGAACTTCTGGGAGAAAATATCGTAGGATGCGGACCTTACCATGTTGCAGAATTTGTAGAGGATCAATATGTGAAACTGGAAGCGAACGATGATTTCTACATGGGTGATGTGGCTACCAAATATTTTATTTTCCGTGTAACGAACGCAGACTCTATCACAACGGAGCTTAGGACTGGAAATATTGATATTGCGGCAGTAACGAATCTCCTTAAAGCGGAATTGGATCAGCTTGATAATGAAGGGTTTGACATTAAATACTTCCCATATGATCTCGTGCAGGCAATCATTTTCAATAATTCAGAAACCGGAGCCACGCCGGAAGCAGTAAAGCAGGCTATTCGTTATGGGATGGACGTCAATGGATTTATTGAGAATTATATGGAAGGAAGGGCTGATGCTGCTCCGATTCTGATTAGTTCCGGAAGCTGGGCGTTCCCGAAGGATGTCAAATATCCAGACCCTGACATTGATGCAGCAAAGAAAGCTCTGGAAGACGGCGGATATAAGGACGTCAATAACGACGGATTTGTGGAAGATCCGGATGGGAATCCATATACATTCCGTCTGGTTTATCCAACAGGGCTTACCTGCAGAGAGCAATTCGCAGTTGTTTTACAGGAAGAAGCAAAGGAGTTTGGGCTTAACATTGAACTGACCGGGACGGACTTCCCAAGTTTGATGAGTATTATGAATGACGATACGGCTTATGAGGCTTATCTGATGGGAAATGGTGTTGATAGCGCTGATCCGGATTTAAATGCATATGGATTTATTGATTCATTTGCGGAAAGTAAGGAAGCATACGATCTGATTGCGGAAGCGGCAACGGAACTCGATCAGGATAAGAGGTGCGAATTATATAAAGAAGCAGCAGAATACTTAGTGAAAGCTCCGACAACACGGATGTCTCTGTACTGCCAGGAAAAGGCTTATGCCTACAGAGATACAATAGAAAATTATGCGGCAGGATCCTTTAACAATTTCTATCATGTTCATGAGTGGAAAATGGCGGAATAGGAATAGATAAAATACTTAACAGAAAGATAAGTGCTTGGGAAGGTGATGTTTGAATGAAGCATCGCCTTCTTTTGCAATATGATGAAGTTTTCGCAGTAAAGGAGAACGAATGAGACGATATATATTGAAAAGATTAGGAGTATATGCCGCGATTTTCGTCGGCGTCACCATATTGATCTTCGGTATGATGATGGCGATGCCGGGAGATCCGTTTTCAGGAATGATGCTTGATCCGAATATCCCGCCGGAGTATATCGAGCAGCAGCAGGATAAGCTGGGACTTAACGACCCTGTCCCGGTACAGTATGTGAAATGGGTGTCGCGGATTGTAAGAGGAGACATGGGATTTACTTCGGATGGAAGACCGGCGGCTCCGCAGGTCTGGAGGGCAATGAAGAATACATTTCTTATCACAATTCCTTCCTTTATATTCAGCACTTTAATCGCTGTATTTTTCGGAATTTATTCAGCGATCCATGCAAATCGGGTTTTTGATAAGATAGTGACTTTGCTGACATTTTTGGAGGTTTCCATACCTACCTTTTTCCTTGCGCTAACGTGTGTGAAATTTTTCGGATATGACCTCCAGCTGCTGCCCGTTTCGGGGCTGCATACGCTTACCGGGAATCTGACCGGATGGGCCTATATTAAGGATTCTTTATTACATATGGTTCTTCCTGTTTCGATTCTGACATTAACACAGACATCCAGCATGCTCCGTTATACGAGATCATCCCTTCTGGATGTGATAGGACAGGACTATATCCGTACGGCAAGGGCAAAGGGGCTTACCAGGAAACAGGCGATCATACAGCACGGCGTCAGAAACGCGCTCCTTCCTATGATAACCGTATTCTGTATGAGACTTCCTGCGATCGTATCCGGGGCGTTGTTTACTGAGACGGTTTTCGTGTGGCCAGGAATCGGGATGCTGAATTATAACTCTATCATGGGAAGAGAGTATTCCCTGATTATCGCTATTGCCGCTATGCTGGCAATCATTATCTTATTGACAAACCTGTTGGCGGATATCTTGTATATGGCCGCGGATCCTCGTATACGTTTGGGAGGTGTGAGGCAGTCATGAAAAAAGCGTGGATGAAGTTACGGCAAATGCACGGCCGCGGCGAGGCTTCGGCAGAACATCTGTCCTTCGGGCGGCTAACCTTAAAAAGGTTTTGCCGGGATAGGTGGGCGGTATTTGGAAGTATTGTGATTCTGCTTGTCTTTATCATTGTCCTTTCGGCGCCAGTTATCTGTGAATATAAGCCGGAGGCGATTGACAATACTATGATCCGGAAAGCGCCGGGCGCGGGACATATTTTGGGGACGGACGATTATGGAAGGGATGTGTTCAGCAGACTGGTCTACGGCGGCAGAGTGTCGATGGCGGCTGCAATTTCCGCGACCTGTCTTCAGCTTTTCCTTGGAATCGTACTTGGTTCATTTGCCGGATACTTCGGAAAATGGGTAGATTCCCTGATTATGAGAATTGCGGACGTATTTATGTGTTTTCCATTTTACATCCTGGCAGTATGTCTGGCGGCTATCCTTGGACCCGGGCTTCGCAATACGATCATAATCCTTGGCTTTCTTGGCTGGCCGAGCCTGTGCCGGATGGTGCGTGCGGAGATCCTTTCGATTAAGGAAAATGATTTCATAATGGCGGCAAAATCACTTGGACTTGGGTCCGGCGAAATCATGTTCCGCCATATTTTGCCGAATGTGCTATCGCCCGTCATTGTTTCTGCGACCTTGTCCGTTGCGGGCGCAATCATGTCGGAAGCATCCTTAAGTTTCCTGAACCTAGGGGTCAAGATCCCGCAGCCGAGTTGGGGAAATATGCTTTCGGCAGCTCAGAGTATGAATACTCTTATAAATGAATGGTGGAGATGGATTCCTCCTGGACTTTGTATCATTATTGTGATTTTATCAATCAATTATATAGGTGAAGGTCTCCGAAAAGCGATGACTCCAAAGGCAGGTGAGTAACAGATGGAAAAAATCTTAGAGGTCAATCATTTATCAGTGGAGTTTAAGACGACTCTGGGAACAGCATCGGCTGTAAGGGATTTGAGTTTTTCTGTAAACAGGGGAGAAATCGTTGGAATTGTGGGAGAGTCTGGGAGCGGGAAAAGCGTCACGTCGCTTGCGGTCATGGGACTTCTTGATGAAAGAACAGCCCGTATTCCGGAAGGGGAGATCATCTTTGAGGGAAAAGATTTATTGAAACTGTCGGAAAAGGAGCTCTGCAAGATCAGAGGGTCTGAGATCACCATGGTTTTTCAGGAACCTGCCATGGCGTTAAATCCTGTGGTAAAAGTAGAAAAGCAGCTTGTCGAGATCTATAAAATACATGATCCTTCAAAGGTAAAGAACTGTCATGCAGAGCTGGTATCTCTTCTTGAAAAACTCCGTATTCCTGATGCACAGCAAGTATTGAAAAAATATCCGTTTGAGCTGAGCGGAGGGATGAAGCAGAGGATCATGATCGCTATGGCAATGCTCGGTAAGCCGCAGCTTTTGATTGCGGATGAACCTACGACGGCCCTTGACGTGACGACGCAGGCGGAGATTCTGGATTTGATCAAGCTGATGCAGAAGGAAACAGGATGCGCTGTTATTTTGATCACGCATGATCTTGGCGTTATCGCGGAAATGGCAGACAAAGTTCTGGTGATGTACCGCGGACAGTTGGTAGAGGAAAGGAAGATCGAAGGATTTTACCAGGAGGCCAGGCATCCGTATTCTAAGGATCTTCTTGGGGCCAGACCGGAGAAATTCGACGGAAGATTCTGGTCGATTCCCGGAACAATTCCCAATGCATACACGCCTCTTGTAGGATGCGGATATTGTACAAGATGCAGGGAGGCATTGCCGGAATGTTCCAGCAAGACGCCGCATCTGACAGCTTTTGACGACGGAAGTCAGGTACGATGCCATAGATGCTGTCAGAAAGGAGTAGAAAATGAGTAACAAAAATTCTTTGATCGAGATCGATCATTTGAAAAAATATTATTCTGTTTCCAATGGTTTTTTCACTAGCAAAGGAAGGGCGTTAAAGGCGGTAGACGACGTCAGTCTGGCGGTGGAGAGAAAACACAGTCTGGGAATCGTAGGGGAATCCGGATGTGGGAAGTCGACGATGGGAAAAACGATCCTGCGCCTGATCGAACCAAGCGGGGGGAGAGTGGTATTTGACGGAGAAGAACTGTTCAATGTTGAAGAGAACCATTTCATGGATCAGAAGAAGCTCCAGGCGCTCAGGAAAAGAATGGCTATGGTTTTCCAGGATCCTTATAGTTCGTTGAATCCGCATATGACGATCGGAGATGCGGTGAAAGCGGGTGTTCTGCGGCATAAAATCGTTCCAAAGGAAGAAGCGCCGGATTACTGTATCGAGATGCTTTGTGCCTGCGGTCTGGAGAAAGAGGCCTATGCCTCTTATCCGAATGAATTCAGCGGTGGACAGAGACAGAGGGCGGTGATAGCAAGAGCGCTGGCTCTTAAGCCGGAATTTGTGGTCTGCGACGAGCCGACTGCGGCGCTGGATGTGTCGATACAGTCCCAGGTTCTCAATATGATGCTGGATATGCAGGAGCAGATGAATCTGACCTATCTCTTTATTTCACACAACTTGCAGGTGACAAGGGCGTTTTGTGACGAGATTGCAGTGATGTATCTAGGTAAAATTGTGGAAAAGGGTAAGGCGGATGAAATCTACTATCACAGTGTTCATCCGTATACGAAAGCGTTGCTTGCCTCTCTTCCGATCAGCGAGCCGGGGCAGAAGAAGCAGGAGCGCAAGATCATAAACAGTATTCCAAGCATGATGGACGTGCCGAAAGGATGCAGGTTCCATACCAGATGCCCTTATGCGACCCAAAAGTGCAGGACAGAAGAACCCAAGCTTAAGGAAGCATCTCCCGGGCATCTCGCGGCGTGTCATCAAATATGACATGGGTCCCGCTAAAACATGAGCAAGAAGCCATTTTTCGTAGAAAAATGAGCGAATTGCGAATGTTTTCGTCGATTTTGGGAGTGCAAAGCACGGAAAAATCGACAGTGGACTCATTTGTCGGATAACTAACTTATAACAAAAGGAGAAAAAAATGAATCAGAGTATTTCAAATGAAAATTTAGAACAATGGAAATCTAGTTTTAAGGCGGATAAGACCAATCAATTCCTCCAGAATTCACTGGCCCGCTATGATTTAAAAGAAGTATATGCGAATAAAGAACTGATGTCGGCGAACCAGATGTGTTTCCCGAAAGAGCCGGAGATCGGAGATGTGATGGCGCAGAAGCAGTCAGGAAGGTGCTGGATATTTGCTGCTCTTAATGTTCTGCGCAGCCAGATGATCCGTGATAAGAAAATGAATCCGGGATTTCGTCTTTCAGTGCCGTATCTGTATTTTTATGATAAATTGGAGAGAGCAAATTTTTTCCTGGAAAGAATTCTGAAGGATAAGGGTCTGAATAAAGATGGACAGATCGACCGTTCGTTATTCTATTATCCGGTCGGGGAGGGCGGACAATGGTATATGATAGTAGATCTGGTAGAAAAATATGGGCTTGTGCCGGAAGAGTGCATGCCGGAAACATACCACAGTGAAAATACACAGCAGTTTTGTGCCGTAATTAATAAGATTGTCCGGAACGGCGCGGTTCAGCTCCTGCATCTGACGGAAGAAGGAAAACCAGAAGAGGAAATCATGGAAAAGAAGTCTGAAATTATGAATTCAGTCTATAAACTGTTGTGCTGCTGCCTGGGAAATCCTCCTTCTGCATTTACATATGAATATAAGGATAAAGAAGGCGAGTATCATGTGGTGAATACAACGCCGAAGCAGTTTGCGGAGAAATTCTGCGGATGCCGTCTGAATGATTATGTCTATGTGACGGATGTGCCGGGAAAGAACAGACCTTACCATAGGACGTTTACACTGGAAAATTGCGGCAGTGTATGGGGAAAGAAAGGGCTCTACTATAACCTCAGTATGGAGGAGATAAAGCCGATGCTTATCGCACAGTTAGAGGAAGGCGAGACGATATGGTTCGGCTGTGACTGTATGAACGACATGGACCGTGCAGGAGGCGTCATGATCGACGGGCTATACGATTACAAAGGGCTTTTCGATGTGAAATATGATATGACAAAGGAAGAAATGCTGGATTACTGCGAAAGCGGCTCGAATCATGATATGGTCATCGCGGCCGTCAAGGAGACGAGACCCGGGCATTATGTATGGAAGGTAGAAAACAGCTGGGGAACTCAGGCCGGTATGCAGGGGCGGTATGTCATGGACGACAGCTACCTCGAAAAATATGCATTCCAGTTCGTTATCAATAAGAAATACTTAAGTCCCGAGATGCTCGCTGAACTTGAACAGGAACCGATCGTGCTCCCAGGGAACGACCCGATGGGGATTTGATGAGTCACGGGACAAAGGGACATAAAATACATGCTTGCAGGTAATTTTATGTGTATGGATCCCGCTAAAACATGAGCAAGACGCCATTTTTCGGCGACAAATG
>CAMNWW010000042.1 GCA_946566415.1 uncultured Lachnospiraceae bacterium
CGACCTGATTATCCTGGCCAATCTTTCTGAACTTAGCCGTGACTATAAGCTTCATCTGGCGGGAATAAAAAAAGGCGATATTTATCAGATACTTCCTGAAATAATGCATTTCAGACTAATCCTCAGCATTACAGAGACCAAAAAAGAAAACTTGATTTTTGACCCTATTTTGTTCATGTATTTAGTAACCAATTTCAGCAGCGCGACATTTAAGATTTATGTGCTGAATTATACTTTCTACTCATTTGTCATGTCGGCCAAACAGCATTTTGCCCATATTGTGCTGCCGGGGAAAGACGGAAAATGCCTGATAGCGACCACATCCGAAGACGAGAAAGTAATTAACGTTACATATGATATGATGGATGAGATGATCTCCACCAACTGCTACCCTGTCTTCAGCGAATATACCGTGACAGAAATGATCGGCAGCAAATGGTATATGCGTTCCATCATAGGGAAAAATATCCGTATATTGATCGGCACGATCAATGAATTCTTTCTTCCCCATGATATATTTGAAAAACTTGCGGATGAATATTTTGCAGACTCTCCGGAAATTCTTGATGAATTGAAGAACATTAACATAGTTTTAAATAACGCCACCTACAACTCGGATATACAAATTTTATTATATGGACAGACTCTAAATAATTATGCACTTACCGGAGAGCTGAATTTCTTTAATAAAATAATAAAAGTTTCCATCAGCGACAGGATCGCCCATATTAAGAACATGATCCACCTGCTGGAAAATTATCCAAATATAAAAATAAAAATTATCAAAGGATACTTTATTGAAGAATTTAAACAGTATGATAACCCGAGCTGTTTTTTATCCAGTACCGCTAATTACCTTAGGATTAACTCTAAATATACCGACAAGACCCTTCTTGTAATAAAAGACTCCAAGTTAAGCAGGACCTTTGACCGTTTCTTCGATGAAGCATGGGATAACCGGGGCGATGTGGTTGCAGACAGCGGGATCATCCCTATGATCGAGCTCTCGCTTAACTATATTGAACTTTTAGACGACGACAGGATTCTTTGAAAAAGGTGAATTCATCTTTATTCATCTTTTTCACTATTTTTTCATTGCGATTTCTCATGGGAGCATGTTACCGTAATGGTGACGGACGAACTGGCAAGGGTAATGGGTTTATTGTGACCTATTATTTCTTGCCCTTCTTATTTTTTGATGAAAATTATTAAAATTTAAGGAAAAGGAGAAATCGTTTACATTATGTTAGAAACCGTAGAAAAAATTATTGGCACGATATCCAGCGCCATATGGCCAATCTACCTCCCTTGCGTCCTGATCGTAGGATTGTTTTTAATAATACGTACTTTTGCAAAGATCCAAAATTCCTGCTCTAAAAAGTCAAAGGTAAAATTCGCCAACCTGATCGGTCCGGCGTCGATATCACTCGGAGCTATGATCGGTACAGGGGCGATCATCGGTGTACTAGGATCTTTATCTAATTTGGTATCCCAAGGGCAGGCCCGTCTGGAAGCAATGGCTATATGGGCGCTGATCGGCGCGCTCGTCATGGTTCCCGTTTCCTACTGTGAAACCTTGTGCTCCAAGATAATGGGAAAGACTCCGAAAGAGTATATCTCTATGCTGCTTTCCCCGAAAATAAGCCTTGTCTATGCGGTCGGTTTTGCCGCGCTGTATATCTTTGGGTTCGGCGGTTTTCAGTTCAGCGGCATGGATTCGGTCGTAACGATCATTACAGCGGAATATTTTTCAGTGAGCCTGGATCAGATTCAAAGGTTTTTGTTTATTGTAACGCCGGTCCTGCTTATTCTTGCTGTTATTGTATTGACTAAAAAGCACCAGATATTCATTAATTCCATGACGTATATGATCGGAACGGCAGTGGTTTTATATTTTATTTTCTTTACAATATTTATCGTAAAGACTAACAGTCATATTCCGATATATATTAGTAGAATGATCGAAGGTATGAAAAATCCGGTAAACGCGATGATGGGCGTCCCTCTCGGTTTTATTCTGGGAATGCAGAGGGTTATGCAGACGGCCGAAACCGGTCTGGGAGCGCTGGCCATGTCTGCCCAGGAATCCGATTCTGAGCCAAGAGAAGCGGCAATGATATCACTGCTGCCAACGATCGTAACCATTTTTGTCTCCATTATCGTAACGACCTATATCGCGTCCTATGGCGTGGCGAATGGAATCATTTCGTATCCCTCGGACTCCGTAACCAGGCTGAAAGACTTTTTTATGACGGCGTCCTCGGTAACCGGTGTATTTGGTTTATTTGTATTGTCGGCCTTTACGTTACTCTCCGGACTGACCACTCTGCTCGGTTCTTATTATTTTCTTACTGTATTGTTTCACAATACAGAAAACACCAACATCGCTATATATCTAGCGATTATGGTTACTGCCGGGTCGCTGGCGGTATTTGGGTTTAATATTGTATTTGATGCGGTTGATTTACTGTTATTTATCGTCGGCGGACTGAACATCACGGCGCTTGCGATATTTGCGGTAAAAAAATGGCAGGAATACAAATTATAATATTTGATGCCAGGGTCAAAAGGTCTGAATCCACATCGTGCTTGCGCGAAGGTGGATGAATGACCTTGGGACCCGCCCCGATATGAGGATAAAAGTGGGGCGTAAGCTCCACGATATCCGAATATTGGGCTGGGCACTGAATGTCCAGTGGACATTCGTTTAGTGCCGACCGAAGCGGAGCGTAGATGTGGGAGCGCAAAGCGCGGAACAATCCGTAAGGCATCTTTTAACCTCAACATCATATTATACTTAATTAAATTTAATGGAGGAATCTTTTATGTCTCAAACTATTTTTTACAATGCACAAGTTGTTACGATGGATGCGAAACACCCGCAAGCCGAGGCTGTCCTGGTGGAAAATGGAAAAATCATAAAGGTCGGCTCTAACGCCGAGATCCTTGCTCTTAAAAACGGCGGCGCCGCCTTAAGAGATCTCGAAAGCCAAACTTTGATGCCAGGATTTATCGACCCACATTCCCATTTATCGGCCGTTGCGTATAACCTACTTCTGGTAAACGCAAATCCGTCTCCTAGCGGCTGCTGCGACACAAAAGAAGCGCTTATAGAGGAGTTTAAAAAAGGGCTGGCTGCCGGAGATTTCAATAACGGTGAGTGGCTGATGGGAATGGGATACGATAACTCTGCATTTCCGGACGGCAAGCATATTACACGCCTTGACCTGGATACAATTTCCACAGAAATTCCTATTTCCTGCGTCCATACATCCGGTCACTGCGGCATCCTGAACACAAAAGCTCTCCAAATTTTAGGATACTGGGGAGACGATTTTGTTGTTCCAGACGGCGGTACTGTGGAGCGTTTTCCTGAAACCGGAGAGCCTAACGGACTCATTACAGAGACCGCGTTTCTTGCTCCGGAAGCCCAAATGAAGATGAAGACCCCTGCTTTTGACAAAGTGTGCTCTTCTATCGAAAAAGCGTGCAGGAAATATTCCTCTTATGGTATTACTACCTGCCTGGACGCCCGCGTCACCATGAATGAATACCAATTATTGACAGCAGCCGCTCAAATGGGGGCTATCAATCTCGATGTATTAGGCCTTGCCACTCCGCAGGCTGCCGACCAGATTCTGACGAAGGGCCAGACCTATGTTCCGTATAAAGACCATATCAGAATGGGGGGATACAAACTTTTCCTTGACGGTTCTCCTCAGGCCAAAACAGCCTGGCTCTCCCAGCCGTACTATGTGGCTCCGGAAGGAAAGCCAGATGATTACAACGGCTTCCCGGTAATGAAGGACGAGGATGTTGTCGCTGCTGCAAAGACCTGTCTGGAAAACAAATGGCAGTTAAACGTACACTGTAACGGCGACGCTGCCTGCGAGCAGTTTATACGTTGTTATACACAGGCAATCGAAGAAACCGGGATTCACGAAGATCTTCGGCCGGTAATGGTTCATGCCCAGACCGTACGCGAAGACCAGTTGGATAGGATGAAACAGATCGGCATGATTCCCACCTTTTTCTTAGATCATGTGTATTACTGGGGAGACTGGCATTATAATTCTGTCCTTGGACCTGAAAGAGCCGAGAGAATCAGTCCAATCCGGTCCGCCATTAACCGCGGCATGAATTATACAATGCATCAGGATTCGCCTGTTGTAGAGCCTAACGCTCTGTTTGCAGTACACAATGCCGTGAACCGCACTACTAAAAAAGGCCGTGTATTGGGAGAAGATCAGAAACTCACAGTAGAGGAAGCGCTGAAAGGTATCACAATTAACGGCGCTTACCAAATTTTTGAAGAAAACCAGAAAGGAAGTATCACGGAAGGCAAGATAGCCGACCTGGTAATCCTTGACCGGAATCCTTTGACGGTTCCTTCCGGTGAACTAAAGGATATCGCCGTACTGGAAACAATCAAGGAAGGCGAAACGGTTTTTACCGCTTAATTTCATATTTCTAAACCTGAAAAATCCGGAACCATTTATTGGTTCCGGATTGCTTCTAACGGACTGAGCCGCATTGCCCTGAGCGCCGGGAAGTATCCCGCCATCATACCTACCAGCACTGCGAAACCGATCGACAGCGCTATGAGCCAGAGCGGTATGTAGGAAATGCCGCTGCTAAGTCCCATGCTGCTGCCTGTTTCCGCAAACAAGAAATTAATTGTTGCTGAAAGCAGGAAACTTAGAATATTTCCAATGATCCCTCCAAGAAGTCCTATAAACCCGGCCTCCATCAGGAACATCTGCCTGATATTCTTCAGACGGCATCCAAGTACTTTGAATACTCCGATCTCTTTCGTCCTTTCATAAATTGACATCATCATTGTGTTTGCGATACCGATCGCTGCCACCAAAAGCGATACCGCTCCAATCCCGCCGAGAACTGCTTCAACGACAACGAGTTCTCTTTGCATGCTCTCCAAAAATTCCACATTACTCTGCACATTATATCCCATGCCGCGCAAAACCTGTGAAACTTCCTCCACATTATCCAGATCGTCTACCTTAACCTTAGCGGAAGAATAGGCGAAGAAATTATATGGCTTTCCCGTCTTGGTGGACGGCTGCCCTGGAATGACTCTTCCTGTAAATTCCTTTCGGAGAAGGCTTTTCAGTGTTGTGATATCACAATACGCGCTGTAGTAAAATGGAGTATAGGTATCCGGATCACCTTCGACTACCCCGCTTGCCTTAACAAGCGTTTTCTTCGCCGCTCTCGGCTGCCCGGCGTTCCCGTTCTCGTCCACATAACCGTATCTGGCCTGATCATAGGATTCCGTGTCCAGAATCAAGAACAATGTATCTTTCTCCATATCAATGTCCGGCAGTTCCCCGCTCTCCCAATAGCCTTCGTTCGTATTCTTGTCGTAGAACTGCTGTATGATGCCGTTCCCATACACGAATTCCAGCTTATTTCCGCCTGATTGCGGAAGAGAACCGCCTTCCTTAATAGGAATGTTCTGTGCCGCAAGCGCCTCCGGCGTGGTCGCCTCTATATTCAGATAGCACATATATCTTCCTTTCAGTGCATATGCGCTCATCGAATACACTGGAGCCGCCAAGGAAACATGTTCGATCCCCTCAAAATCCTGAATCGTCTCGTCTGTAATATACTTTGTGGACTCCTCTTCGTCGCTGTCCGAATAATAAAACATACTCTCCCCTGCTCCCTGCCCGGTGACAGTCAGCATGGTAAGACCTCCTGAATTCTCCAGCTCTTTGTACATGGATTCCTGGAGTCCCAGTCCCAGGGAAATCATGACAACGATCGACGCTGTACCGATGATGACGCCTAATACCGTCAGGAATGTACGGAGCTTACGCCTCTTAAGATTCCCGATGCTCATCCTCAGTAAGTCTGTCAAACTCATCTGCCAATCCTTCCTCCTCTTTTTGAAGTTTTTGTTTCTTCTTCTTTTTATAGATCACGATTCCCGCTATCACAGCGGCAATGACTGCTACAGCCACGACGACCGGAATGACCGGAAAAGCCGCCTCCTCTTCTTCCATCATCATTTCGCCCATATCGACAGGCTCCATCATCTCCATGACTTCGAGCTGGAACTCCTTTTCTTCCGTCTTCACCGCGCCGTCCTCATCTTCGTAGCTCATTATCATCTTCATGGAAGCAGGACCTGCCGTCACTTCCTCTCCGGTCAGCATTGCGTCGATATTCGCCGTCGCTCCAGGTTCCACATTTCCAATGAAAAGCTCCTCTGTGCTGATTCCGCCGCCCTCAAATTTCGTTTTTACGTTGTAGAGTTTCACCCGTCCCAGATTATGAAGTTCGCACATGATGTTTGCCTCATCCCCGACGCTGATCGAAGCCGGGCTGATCTCGAACTCGCTGAACTCAAACCTTGCATCCTGTTTCACCGGTATGGAAACCGCTGAAGCGCTCTCATACTGTCCGCCCTGTGAATCTTCATATTTCATGGACACATCTACGCTGTAAGGCTTCTGCACAAGATCTGCCTTGGCATTCAGCTCAATGGAGATATCTGCCGTCCCGTTCGCCTTAATGCTTTCCAGATAGATCGAGTTGGAACCGGATGCAGGAAGAAACGCCGGCGACGCAGTATTCGCATCCATTCCTTCCGTAGGGGCGCTTAAGTCAAAAAGCATATTGGATACCGCCGTCTTCTTGGAGGTGTTTTTCAGGTGGATGGTCAGGCTGAAGTTCGTCCCCGCCTTGACTACCGCCGGGCTTGTCGTAAATCCGGTGACGATGACTCTCGGCGTTGCCGTCACCGAACTTCCCCCTCCTCCGGAAGATACGTCTCCGTTTATGATACCGCCCGCGTCAGAAATATCTCCGATCGGTTCCTGGATGTCCCCCGCCGGGGGCTGCTGCGTGTTCTGATCGCTTGGATTCTGAGGCTGAGGCTTCTCCTCGGGTTTTGCGATGGTTGAGACGTAAAGCCTATATTCGCCCTCACCTTTTCTTCCATCACCTGTAGAACAGATAACATCAAAAATTAGCGTATAGGACTTTGTGCTGACATTCTCCCTTGCGGTAAAAGTAAATTCTATCTCCTTTTCTTCTCCTGCCGCAAGGCTGTCTATCGGCACGGTATAATCTTTATTTACAATTTCAAAAGGCCATTCATCGATATTCGAGCTTATATGGGGGGTGATTTTGATATCCGCCTGCTCCTTCTGCTCGTTATTTCTTACGATAAGCCCAACCGTCTTCGTCTCAGAATAATTGAAACTGATAGGCTTTGTATCCTCCGCCGCCCTTACTTCTATTTTAGGAGGCTCTACCTTAGTGTCATCTCCTTCCGCCTGCACTGTCAGCACCGGAACGCCCGGTATAGCCCCAATCATAACAGTCAATGTGATGATAAATGCCATTGCTTTCTTAAATCTTTTCATGAATCTGCTCCTTTTCCTCTTCCTTTTGTCTCTTTTCTTCGACTCGGACGATCTCCCCGTCTATAATATGGAAAACCCGGTCCGCATAAGATGCGAGATGCTCATCGTGCGTCACCATCACTAATGTCTTATTATGCTTGCGCACCACGTCCTGCATAAGATGCATAACCTCCTCCGAGGTATGCGAATCCAGGTTCCCGGTAGGCTCATCCGCGAAAATGATCTTCGGATCCATCACCAAAGCCCTTGCCACGCCGACCCGCTGCTGCTGCCCTCCTGACATCTGGTTCGGCAGGTGCTTCTTATGCTTTTTCAGATTCACCAAATCCAGCATTTTATCCGCTTTCCTCATCCGACTGCTTCTTTTTTCCCCGCGGAAGCTCAAAGGAAGCGCGACATTCTCCACCGCATTCATTGTTCCAATGAGATGAAAGGACTGAAAAATGAACCCTACGTTGTTCCTCCTAAAGCTGACAAGCTGATCTTCGTTCAGTGATTCGATATGGCTGCCGCCCACGATGATCTCGCCTTTCGTCGGCTTCTCCAGACCGGCAAGCATGTTGAGCAGCGTAGACTTCCCGGAACCCGATGTCCCCACGATCGCACAAAATTCTCCCTGATGTATCTCAAAACTGACACCGTTTAAAGCCCGCACGATGCTGTCGCCCACACGGTAAAGTTTATATAAATTATGTACCTCGATGACATTCTCCACAGGCATCCTCCTCCCCCTCAATCTATTTTACGTTAGGTAACATTATACGGCGTATTTATATAGATTGTTGTGTCAAAATTATTAAGGTTTCCTTAAGTTTCCTCAACAATTCCAAAAATCCACAGAAAAAGAGCGGTGGCAAGTTCCGCTCTCTCATCCGTTCTTTCTTCTGATCATTACTATTTTTAAAATTTTACATAACCTGGTGTTTTTTAAATCCCCGCCTCGCAAGCGGGATCGTAAGCCCAGTCAGGACTGCATACAGAACAGCTCTAACCGAAAACACATCCATGACCAGACCGCCGAACTGATAGGAAATATATTTCCCTATTTCAGGCATAGCGGCGCGGTAGGGAAGTAAAAACAGTATCAGGTTATATATCCCCGATGTTCCTGTCGGAGTGAGGACCATCGGAATGAAAAGAACAGGCGCCAGCACAATCAATACAAGATACGGTGTTCTCATTTTTGACGACAGAAGAAGTGTCAGTCCTGTCATGGCGGACAAAATCAGATAAACGATCCCGACAGAAATCAGGGCGGTCTGCAGAAATGTAAACGGATATGGTATTGCCGTATTTGCAATCTGTACAGGAAGATCCCATCCATCCGTACCAAATGCCGTAAGAGGCAGAGCCCACGCTACGATTACATGGAGTGTAAACGCTATGCCCGCAAATAAAAATGACGCTGTAACTTTTGCGGTTATGAGCTTTGTTTTCCCATACTTTCCCGATAAGAGGACGGCGTCTGTTCCCGCCTGATATTCTCCTGAAAAGACAGGCGCAATCACGATACAGATGGATAATACTGCGAACATCAGAAGTTCAAAACTAGTTATAATCATTTCCCATCCCTGGTAATATCCATACTTTAGCGGGATATCCACTTTGCGCGCCATATCACTCCAATACTCTTTCTGTTCGTCAGAAAGTCCGCGGGACGGAGCGTCCAGCAGCGTCTCGATTTTGGATTCCACTGCCTTATAGAAACCGGCGCCGTCCGATATATCCAGGTCAGTAAATTTCTGGTAGCCCGAGTTTTCATTTGGGCTGTCATAAGTTTTGGCGATCATATTCAATAATTTTTCTTTTGGCGCGATCTCTTCCCAATAGGCGTCCCCTATGAGAAAATTTTCATTTCCGTCATACCCTACATTATCCGCATCTTCAAAGAGCTTCTGCACCCTGCGGATCGTTTCCGTGATGTATTCTTCCGACAGGGTAACCGATACTTTCAAATATTGCTGTTTCTCATGGGCAATACCCGCCCTGCCTTTTATCACTTTATCCTGGTCATACGTCTGAAACTGCATAGCAGGGAGGCCGAAGAGGAAGGCTGTAAGAATCAGGCTGACCGCCATGATAATGAGCGTGGATCTTTTACGCAGTATTTTTAAAAATTCATATTTTATTAACATTCTATCTCTCCTCCTGTGCTTCTTCTCCAAAATAATACAAAAATAAATCCTCCACCCCCGGCTCCACCATAACAGCCCCGGCCGCCGGAACATCTTCATTTATCATCCGAAGCCGTACCATATTATTCTCATGGTGCAGATTAACTACAGAAAAGCGTGCGCTGTATTCCGCAGCTTTTTGCTCCGGGACCACGACCTCCCATACTTTGCCCCTGATATCGTCCGTGACGGTAGATATCGGTTCATTCAGCAAAAATCTTCCGTTTTTCATCATCAGGATCGTGTCCGCAATGTAAGAAACATCCGATACAATATGTGTTGACAGGATCACGATCTTTTCCTTTGCAAAGTCTGAAATGAGATTGCGGAATCGGACGCGTTCTTTCGGGTCAAGTCCTGCGGTCGGTTCATCCAGTATCAGAATAGACGGGTTGTTCAGCTCCGCCTGTGCGATCCCAAGCCGCTGCTTCATCCCGCCGGAATAAGACTTGATCTTCTTGTCCGCCGCATCCTGCAGGTTGACCATAGAAAGCAGTGTTTCTGTGCGGGACTTTGCCCGTCTCCTTCCCAGACCTTTTACTGCCGCCATATACAACATAAATTCTCGGGCGGTAAATTCAGGGTAGAATCCAAAATTCTGCGGTATATAGCCCAGATGTGCATAATATTTTTCCCCCAGTTCCTGTATCGTTCTTCCGTTCAGCCTGATCTCTCCGCTGCTTGCGTCAAGGATGCCGCTGATCATCCTCATTAAAGTTGTCTTTCCTGCACCGTTTGCTCCAAGCAGACCGTATACTCCTGGCACAAAATTAACGCTAACATCGTCGACTGCAGACTTTGTCCCGTACCTCCTGCTCAAATGCTGTAATCGTAATTCCATATAAAAACCTCCTTGCTTTCCCTGCTAACACAGACCGCCTGTCATCTATCAAAAGAGACGGCCATACTTCATGCATCATGTGCCTTCAAGTATAAGCCGTCTGTCTTAGGCTGGACTTTTCCCTATCTTAAGTTAGCCTTAATTTTATATACGGTTTTTACGGGTTTTTCGGGGGATTTTGTGACTAACGTGTGACTAATGAGATAATTTACTTTGAATCAAAAGACGCCAAATCATATCTGATTTGCATTACATCACTTTAGTGAAAGGGCGGCATCACTGCCGCCCTTTGTTGTGGGAGATTTCTTCACTCTCAATATTCTCTTTTATGATTCTCCTAATAAATCCGTTTATGCTTTCTCCTGTCTTGTCTGTATAATGCTTCAACGCTTCGTATTCCTCTATTCTTATATCCAGTGGAATTCGCTTATATGCTTTTGCCTTATACCTTAAAGTTGCTTCAACCTGTGCTTTGCTAGTAGCCATTTCCTCACACTCCTTTCCAAATAAGCATATCACAATATATATATTCGTACAATTATACATTTTATACAAAATATATTCGTACGATTTGGTGATTTTGTATATTGATATATTCGTACGAATACGCTATACTAATATCATCAAGAAAAGGAAGGAGGAATGCAGATGGACAAAAAAATAGGCAAGCTGATAAAAGTGGTTCGAGCACTTACACAACTTGCCTTAGAGATTGGAACTCTCATAGCCGTAATCAAAATGGTAATTGAGAGCATCTAATCAAAACCGGGGAGGGAAACCTCCCTTACCTAAAAAATACCATAGTCTATCTGTAAAATCAATATGATAAAGAATATTTTAAAGTTAGTGGTTGCGGTTATTTGGCTGCTTGTTGTAGTTGTTGGTTTGGTTTTATTGTTTATGTGAAACTGTCAAAGGAACGGAGGATATGGAAAATGAAGAATATAAAAATTGAATGGTGCGAGAATTTCATCAAGAAAACATTTGAGAAGAAACAGTGTAAGGGAATTGAGGTTGGATACTTTTGGGATATGGCCGAAAGGTCTGGTCTCTGGGAGCGCGGAACATACGGGACGCCAATGAGTAAAGCATTGGAAGAACTGACAAAGGTTGAAATCATATCAGACGAAAACGGAAATTATTTATATTCAGTTTTCAGATTGGCATAACCACACCACCCACCCCGCGGGGTTGCGCCGGGAGAAAGAAGGGAAGATATGAGAAGAACAAAAAGAAAAACTGTATGGGCGTACTTGGACGGGAAAAAGCTGGTCGACATAGTGCAGGCGGCACTTGACAATAACATGATGGTCGATGACTTGAAAAAGCAGCTTATTGAAGAGAATCCAGGACATGAAGTGACTTTTAAGTGTCAATAGTTTTTATACAGTGCAGGCGGCAGGGTAACACCTACCGCCTGCACTCTGCATACCAGATATACTATACGATCTCGATCTGTACCGCGTCGATCGGATA
>CAMNWW010000043.1 GCA_946566415.1 uncultured Lachnospiraceae bacterium
TGATGCGATTCCGCTCTGTGTTCGGAGCAAGGAGGTCGACGATATCGTGGAGACGGTGCGCCTGCTTGCCGGAAGCTTCGGCGGCGTGAACTTGGAGGACATTTCCGCTCCGAGGTGTTTTGAGATCGAAAAGCGGCTGAAGGAGTGCTGCGACATTCCCATCTTCCACGACGACCAGCACGGAACAGCGGTCATCACGCTGGCGGGACTGATCAATGCTTTGAAAATCGTAGGGAAAAAGTTGGAAGAAGTCAAGATCGTCACCTCCGGCGCGGGAGCGGCGGGAATCGCCATTATTAAGCTTTTGATCTCCATGGGACTTAAGAATGTGATCATGACGGACCGTCAGGGCGCGATCTATAAGGGGCGCGGGGGGCTGAACCCGATCAAGGAAGAGATGGCGGAAATTACGAATATAGGCTGTGAAAAGGGAACGCTTGCAGACGTCATCCGAGGCGCCGACGTATTTATCGGGGTTTCCGCTCCGGGTACTTTGACGAAGGAAATGGTACGCACCATGGCAAAGGATCCGGTCATTTTCGCGTGTGCGAACCCGACGCCGGAAATTTTCCCGGATGAGGCGAAGGAAGCAGGAGCGGCGGTGATTTCTACAGGGCGATCAGATTTCCCGAACCAGGTCAATAACGTATTGGCGTTTCCCGGAATTTTCCGCGGCGCGCTGGATGTGCGTGCCTCAGATATAAATGATGAGATGAAAATTGCGGCGGCCTATGCGATCGCGAATCTGGTGTCAGAAGAAGAACTGAGGCCGGAGTATATCCTTCCGGCGGCGTTTGACGAAAGAGTGAAGGACGCGGTGGCCGAGGCAGTGAGAGACGCGGCAAGAAAGAGCGGTGTGGCGAGGATATAAGAAGGTCAGCGAATGTTTTGAGGGATGCAGGCAGTCAAAAAAGGTTTGACATATCCTGGTATCTTGATTATAATATGCTTAACAGGACAGTCGGAAGGTGAGTCGCGTTCACCCGTCCCGGCGAAATATATAATGTTAAAGAATAGCTGTCTACATTTTCGGGTGCAGGACGGCTATTTCTTATGTGTATAATTCAGAATATCCACAATGAGCAGCGCAACTGCGACGATCAAGGTCAGTTCTTCATATGTACTCATAATCATATTATTTTGATTTCTTACAATCCCAGATAAAACCCCTGGTTCAGAATAGACTCTGTCTTTTCCAGCATTCGCCGGGATTCCTCATGGTTTTTTTCGGCGATCGCCGCGATGAGGTAATTAGAAAGGCTCAAAGGGGCGGCATAAGAGTTCTTATATGATACGCTGGAAATTGCACACGGCAAGATAACGTCACCATATCTCTGGATGACGCTGTAATTCAGGCTGGTAAATAGAATGATTTTAACCCCCTCATTTTTCAGCCAAGACAGAATCGTCGTGCTAAGCTTGGAATAACGAGGGAAAAGAAAGGCGATACAGACGTCGTCAGGCTTTGCGCTTACAATCTCTTCCGGGTAAAGCATACCCACGGACTGGATCAGGTGGACGTTGGCACGAATTTCACTTAAACGGGAAGCCATATAATAAGAAATCGAAAAGGAACTCCGCATTCCCAGGACGTAGACATTCCGGGCAGTGGAAATGTAATCAATGACAGCCTGGATATCATGGTTATTCTGAAGCTCAAGCGTCTGCTGTATATTATTGATATCATTCTGAAAAGAGTCGGCGAGCAGCGCATTGCAGGAGTGCTTCTTCTTATTGGAAAGCCGCTGCGGAAGTCCCACTTTTGTCTGGATGTTACTCTGGATATCCTTCTGCATCTCTGAATACCCGGTATATTTAAGCGCCCGGCAAAAACGTATGATGGTAGTCGTACTGACGCCGATTCTTTCAGCCAGTTCTTCAAGAGTACAAAAAGCAATGTCGTTGAGGTTGTCCGCAAGGTATGCTGCGATGAGCCTCTGCGAACGGGTAAATGTATCATATCTGTTATTCAGCTCCTGCAGAAAATTAGCCATGCCGTCTATTCATCCTTTCAAGTATATGTCTTATTACCCCACAGGGGTAGTTCGCACCAGATTCGTGCGGGACCTCGCCAAGTGCTCCCATTATAACATCAGTGTTATAGTAGTGTCAACGAACGAAGCGGGCGGTTTCGACAAGAAACGTCTGGATTCCCGGAGGAAAATTTGATATTATGGTAATACTAGGGTCAAAAGCTATACCCGATAGTAGAAAAGAGGAATGAGACATGCCATTGCCGAATAAAGCCCCGTCGTTTGAACGGGTATCCGCAAAAATGAAAGTATATGAAGATGTAAAGAATTGGATCATTGAGGGACAGTTAAGGCCTGGAGAAAAGGTTTCCGATATTGAAATCGCGGATTATTTTAAGGTGAGCAGGACTCCGGTAAGAGAGGCGCTCCAGCTTCTGGAGGCGCAGAAACTAGTCAAATCATATCCGGGTAAGGCGACGATCGTGACAGAGCTGGAAACAGATAATATTGAAAAATGGTACCTGCCGATGGCAACCCTGCAGCAGGCTGCGATGACGCTGGCTGTGGAGAAAATTCAGCCGCCCCATATTGAACGGCTGAAAATTTTGAGCAACCGTTTTACGGAAGCGGTGAAGGAGCAGCATAATCCCATGCCGATCCTGAAAGCGGACAAGGCGTTTCACGCATGTATCCTCGAGGCCGCTGGAAATGAATATATTACGGATTTCTGCGATGTACTTTGGATTCATATACAGCGGCTTGAGTATGGATTTTTCCGGGATATGCCGCTTGGCGATTCGGTGGAAGAGCACGAAAAATTAGTCGACGCCCTGGAAATGAAAGATGATTACACGGCGTCTCACCTGATGAAGGAGCACTGGGAACGTACAGCGCTCCTTGTACGTGAGCTGAACCGGAAAGAATGATGTCCGGTAGATTCGGGGACATTCATTACTTCTCGGCGTTAGGATAAATACGTCTGTTGGCAAGGGAGATCAAGGCAGTGATCTGCGAGAGATGTTCTTCGTCGTTTAGGGCGTAACCTGCCTCGTATTCGATGGGGGCAAGCCCCGGTCTCTGATTATGCTCCCCGACCTTATCGTTGACCGCCGATAAAAAGGCGTTCAGGTTTTCCCGGCTGCAGTTCTCAAATACGGCAAGATACTTGTTTGCGCCGTTTCTTCCGATGAATCCGGGCGTCGCGCAGGAATTGAGAAGAATCTGTCCGAACAGTTTTAATAGTTCATTTCCTGCCGCATGGTTATAAAGCAGGTTAATCTCAGAAAGGTTCGTCAGATCCAGCATAACACAGCCGATATGATCAGGAAGCGTTCTTTCTGTATATTTTTCGATCATTTTGTCGCAGCCTGCCCTGCCGGGAAGCCCTGACACAGGGTCAAGATATGCCGTTTCCTGTGATTGGGCGATATTTAAGAGTTCTGCTTTGATTATGTAAAAATCTGTTAAAAGAAACAAAAATGATTCTGCTATGAAAACACATATAACGGCGGTAATACGGGCTTCCTCCGGCTGGAGTATGCAATAGACGCCTGCGAAAGCCAACAATGCGTGCACCGCAAGTTGAATTGCTTTTATAGTTCTTAGTCGTTTCATGAATATAATCCCCCTGAAAAGTAGTATGGTTTTTGACCTTGGCATCATCATAGCACATTTTGGCGCCAAGTTAAATTCCCAAAATAAATTTTCCCTGGAATCATTTACGCTTTAGAAAATCGCTGTTGATTTTTTTAGAAAGAGATGATATATTGAGAATAAGGAAAGCACCCACTCCAAAGTGGATGCCCCCGATAGTAAATTAAATGTCCTTACGGACACCGCCTATCCTGTGAGCCGACAGGATAGGCATTTTTATTTTTTCTTGTTCCTCTCATCGAGAAAGGCAAGAAACGCAACAACCAAACTGCCAAAAGATATTAGCAATGCTAATATTCCAATGAAAATCGAAATGATTTCATAAGCCGTCATGTTACGCACCTCCCTTCTTCTCACCGGTTGACCGGCTATGTAAGTTCGGGAGATTGCCACCCTGTCATGGGTACTTTCCTGCATGGTAATACCATGCAAAACCAGATTATCATTTTTTCCCGTCCAATTCAACAACAATCTATGTTTTTTGCGCGTTCCACGCTTGATTAATGAGTCTCTTTGAGTTTATAACCCCCTCATACTGCTTATGTGGGTTAAGTTTACCCGCCGCTGTGCCGATAATAATACTAGGTGAACAATCAGTGAAGAATCGGAACCGTTTGCGGCACGGTCATGACGGATAAGGGGGCGCCAAATGAGTTTTTTAACGGTACAATCAATCAGTTCTTATACAAGAAATATGGAGATGCAGCTTAAGTGGCAGAAGAAGAAATCGACAAATGATTTCCATGCCGACGGGAATACGAAGCTTGATCCGGTGCGCCGACAGGCGGAGGAAATCCGGCAGTCACAGAACGACAGATCTGCAAAGCTCAAGAGCCAGATCGACTTAAAGCTTCAGAGCGGGCAGAGACTGACTTCCGAAGAGATGCAGTATTTAGAAGCCCATGAGCCGGAGAAGTACCGCTATGTGAAGTCTATGCAGGCAGAGCAGGACAGCTATGAGCGTGAACTTAAAAGATGCAAGACGAAAGATGAGGTTCAGAAGGTTAAGATGGAGCATACGGCTGCATCTTTAAGCGCGGTAAATACCATCATGCATGATCCGGCTATTCCGGAGGAGAAGAAGTTTGAGCTTGTCATGCGTGAACATTACAAGAACCAGGCATTCCAGGAGTCGACGAGAGAGTTCGTGGAAAGCGGCAAGTACGCGAAGCTTCCTACGGAGGAGGAGCGCGAAAAGGCGGAGAAGGAACTGAAGGAAGCAAAGGAGAAAGAGCTTCATATTGAAGACACTGCCAAGAAGATAGAAGAAGCCGCAGAGAACGGGGAAGGCAAGGAGAATAGTGGAGGCGTCAAGAACGACGGCGCCGCTGGGAGCAGCGGGACGACCGAAGGACCAAGACCCGGCACGGCAAAACCGGCGCCGGATGAGGCAGAGGATGTCGGAAAGATCGAACGTCTGAAAGCAGAACTGACGCCAGAAGCGCAGAAGGTGAAGCGTGCCAGGGCAAGGGCTGCCTATCAGCAGTCAGAGCTGGATTTAGGTTCAAGCCAGATATTGGATATTAAGGTGAAATAAGAAAACTGAAGTAAAAAAAAGCGGCTGTTACAGCCGCTTTTTTAACATCTCCGGGTTGGTTGCAAAGTTCAGCGCTGTCTCCGCGGTGATGCGTTTGTTTTTATATAGGTTTAGAAGACTTGAGTCCATGGAAACCATATCTGCATTAGCAGAGGAGTACAGGATCCCCTCAATCTGGGGAATTTTGTTGTCACGGATCATATTGCGGATCGCCGGCGTTACAGTCATGATCTCGAAAGCAGGAACCATGGTTCCGTCTACAGACGGAATAAGCTGCTGAGATACGACGGCCTGCAGTACCATAGAGAGCTGGACGGCGATCTGGTGCTGCTGATTCGGCGGGAATACATCTATGATACGGTCGATGGTATTGGCGGCTCCGACAGTATGCAGGGTAGAGAAGATCAGATGTCCGGTTTCAGCCGCGGTCATGGCAACCTGAATCGTCTCGTGGTCGCGCATCTCTCCTAAAAGGATTACATCAGGACTCTGGCGCAGAGCCGCGCGCAGCGCGGTAAGATAGCTCTCTGTATCAATATTGATTTCCCGCTGGCTCACGATACTCTTATTGTGCCGGTGAAGAAATTCCAGGGGGTCTTCCAGAGTAATGATATGCTTTTTATAATTCTGATTAATATAGTTGATGATACAGGCAAGCGTGGTTGATTTCCCGCTTCCCGCAGAGCCGGTGATCAGTACCATACCTTTGGGGAAGCCTGCGAATTGGATAACTTTTTCCGGGATTCCAAGCACAGACGGGTCTGGAAGGGAGAAAGAGATAACCCTTACAACGGCCGACAAAGAACCCCTCTGCTTGTAGGCGCTTACCCGAAAACGGGACAGCCCCGGAACGGCAAAAGAGAAGTCGTCGTCACCGGTTTCTGATAAGGTATCCATGGGCCGGCAGCCGGCCATTTCATATATTTCAGAAATAATCCGTTCCGTATCTCCAGGCATCAAGCGTTCTTCGCTGATTTCTGTGACAGAACCATTAAGCCGTACGACGGCCGGAAGCCCAACTACGATAAAAATGTCGGAAGCGCCGGAATGTACGGTTTTTTCTAATAATTGGATTGCGTTTTCACTCATAATAACCTCCTGATTTCAACATAAAGAGCTATTGTATCAACTGTATAGAATTATCGCCTTCCCAGGTCTTTGTGATCACCTTCTGCCAGGAAAGGATCCTATAAAATGAAAAGGAATCTTTTTTGGCAAGCTCTTCTAAAGGTACAACACCGATACGGACCAGGAGCGCCTGAGAATCGTTAATTTCGATCTGGTATGAAAGGGTAAGGGGAGGGCTGTCTGCCAAAATACCTCCGGAAAGCTCCCCTTCCGGCTCCGGATGCACATCAGAAGGAAGAGCTTCTGTGATAAGTTGATAATATTCTTCTGTTGTGTTCGCCTGCGCATACATTTTTGCAAAAATATCGTCCAAGGAGGCGAGGATTTCCTCAGCCTCATTCGACGCAGCATAGTAGCCGCTGGAATGTTCCGCAATCTTCTGACCGGAGCGCGCATCGCCGGCAGCAGACGAAAGCGAAAGGGCGGCAAAGGTAACCATGCACAGGACGATAAAGATCATCAGCAGGGATACGGTTCCGATATTAGTGAGAGGAAATTTGTTCTTTTTCATATACCCGCCTCCTTATCAGCCTGTTCATCTATCTGAGACGGCACAACCGGGCGGTGCAGCTTCAGCTCGATCGAGTAAATGTCCTCCTTGGCATTCGTCTCGGCGACATGGATGTGATATAGTAAGAGATCGTCCCTGCCGCAGGTAATCTCCATAAGATAGGAACTGTTTTCTTTATCACAAGGCTTCCACTCCTCATCATAGAAGACCTGGAATGAGGAGCCGTTAAGTACTGCGTCAGGATATTCGGATAAAAGAAGAGCAGAGCCAGGAAAACCTTGGCTGGCGTTTAGAGCCATACTTTCCCCGGAAGCCTGCCCGGCAGCTTTGAGAAGTTCCGCCGCATTTCCGGCCTGGTTGACCGCCATATTCAGGTTCGTAGTGTCTTTACTCATCTGGCTGGATTTGGTGAACATTCTGAGGCAGACTGCGCTTGCCAGAGAGAAGAACAAGATAGCGATCATCATTTCCATCAGAAATAAACTGGATTTACTGTTGGATGAACGATTCATTGTGTACTCCTTTCTGATGCGACCAGTGTCGTCTCATTTCCCTCAAAGTCGACGGAGGTAAAACGGAACAGACCCTCAGAAGTCTCTTCCATAGAAAAATCTTGGATTTCCATGATATTTTTCCCGTCCCGGAGCGTGACGTCGACATCGTCCCGGGCGAAAAGCTCCATAAGCATTCCGTCATATTCATAGATATAAGTCGTATATGTGACGCCGTCATGAGTGCTTGAAAGGGCCAGGCAATCCCGTCCCTCCTTTGTGCGGATCGAAATACCGCCCTCAGAGTCATTTTGACGGATTTTTTCATTGATATAGGAAAGCGAAGTGCGGGCTGTGTAATTTTCGCTGGCATCCTCGGTCTGGGAACGGTAAATATTAGCGGCAAGAATCAGTACGGCAAGAGAAGACGCCGCAAAGACAAAAAAGACCGCGATTGGGAAAATAAAGTCAATTACATGTTTTGGTTCCGAACGAAATTTCACTGCTGTCGCCTCCTGCTATTCCTTCCTTCGGATGATCGTGACATCCGGCATCATATTTGCGCCCATGGGCTGATAAACGACCAGGAACTTTTCCTCATCGTATAAAAGACCATAGTTTGTCTTCAAATATTCTAAGCTTTCCGGGTAAGCGCCTTCTACAGCATAGCAATGTGTAACCCCGCGGGTCACGGCAGTCTCCAGGGTTTTAAGCTCCTCTTCCTCCGTTCGCGAAGAAACCGAATTAAGGCCAAGGCAGAATGCTGCAAATACTAAGGCAAATACCGACAAAGAGACAAAAAGATTCCTTGAATAAGAATTTTTCTTTTTGCTTTCAAAACGATGCTTCATAAGAACGCCTCCAGTCTGCTTTTAAAGTCCTGTCATGATTCCCATCAAAGGCAGCATGACCGACAGAAGGATAACGCCTACGATGACAGAAAGGATGATGACAAGGGTCGGTTCCACTGTAGCGATGACCGCAGAAAGGCGCGAGTCAATGTCATCTTCATACTGCCCTGCGATTTTGCGCATGACTTCGTCCAGCATACCGGTCCGGGAAGCGATCGACGCCATCCGTGCATAGATACCGGTAAAAATACCGTTTTCCAGAAGAGAATTACACAGATCGTCTCCCTGTGAAACAGCGTCGCGGCACCGGTCAAGCTTTGTACGGAAGGAGTCCTGTTCGATCAGTTTTACGGTTAGATTCAGGCATTCTTCCGGAGTCAGTCCACTGCTTAAGGTAAGCGCCATGCCGTTGGAAAAACGGTATGCCGCAATATTTTCAGAAAAAGACCGTGTACTGCGGAACTTATCCAGGAAAGACCGGAAAAGTTTCTGTCCGTGTGAGGAACGTATCAGGTAGACGATCAAAACGGCAAGCGCCGCGAAAATACAGATAAATACAGCGGCATACCGATTCATAAATTCTCCGGCGTTCAGGATGGCAAGGGAAATTCCCGTCATCTCACTGCCGAGCTGGCGGAATACCTGGTTGAACACGGGCATTACTCTGGTAATCAGGACGATGACTACAAGAAGCATCATGACGATCATGATGAGAGGATATGTAACGGCGTTCTTGATCGTCTGTGCGAGATTGGCTTCCTTCTCGTAATACTCGGCAAGCGACTCCATGACCTCGTCCAGTTTTCCCGTCTGCTCGCCGATCTGTACCATGTAGAGCAGGTAATCAGGAAATACTTCCGTTTCCTTCAGGGCTTCATAGAAAATTCCTGTATTCATTAATGTTTCATGGAGTCCCGAGAGCAGTTCCTTCTCATCCGCCTCCTTTGCGTCCTCCAGCATGATCGAAATACCCTCAATCGAGGATATGCCGGACTTTAAGATGATTGCCATCTGCGAACAGAATGCCGCCGTTTCCCGGTTTGAGAGCGGCGTTAACTTTTTCGTGCCCATAAAAACTCCTCCTTCGCCCCTTAGGCGATTAATATGAATATTTTAAAATATAGTTAGAACCGTCGCCGATATATTTGCCGACGGAAGACTTACTGTTATTTGCCGCCAAAGTGGGGTCGATCAAAGACCAGTTTGAACCGTCAAATTCGATGATGCCGTCGACCCAGCCGATTTCTGTGAGATACGTACTGATCCAGGCATGGTACGCTTCGCCGGAATAACCGACTTCCAGCTTTGTAGGGATACCCTGGGAACGAAGCATGGCGCCCATGACGGAAGCATAGTCGAAACAGATGCCCTTCCCTTCCTCCAGAGTCTCATCCACCACAGGGAGATAACCGTATACAACGCTCTCAGCCTTTTTTTCATCATAGGCGATATTTTTCGTCACATAATGATAGACCTCTGTTACCGCGTCCAGATCGGAGTGTGCTTTTGCTACAAGTTCGCTGGCTTTGGAGACGACCTTGCTGTCCGCCTTGAAATTGACATACTGATTCGGATATAAGAAAGGCTTGAACTCATCCGTAATGGTAACGTCAACTTCGGCGGAACTGACAACAGCGTATGAGTCGCCGCTTACATTTTCAAACACTTGTATTTGATAACTTCCGCTCCCGCAGGGAAACGGAAAAGTCTCGTACTCCCCTCGTGCAGCCAGAAGATAAACATATTCTGAATCTGAGGGCCCGATGACTCTGAGTTTTACTTTTTCGTTGCTTCCATTATACTTGACCATGAAATATCCTTCGCCGGCATTCGAGGCGTCGATCACGGCGAAGTCATTTCCATAGACGGCTGTGCCGGAAGCTTCCGGGGTCAGAACCTTGGGAGTATTATCCCGTAAAGGCTCGGAAGATTTGGAAGATTTTGTGTTTTTTGAATTTGGCCGCGATTCAGAAGCCAGGGAACTGTTCCCTGAACTTGAGCAGCTGCAGAGCACAAGAGCCGCCAAAAGATATACAGTTATAAATGAGAAAACAGTCTTATACCTGAAACGAATATTTTTTTTCCATATAGTTGAATACAAATTCATCACACTCTCCGTATTCTGTTATATCATGTTTCTAATATCTTTATTGTGCAGATTTTTCCCTGAAATGTCAAGCGATAAATGCAGGCAACCAGGAAAGTTGCTATATTAAGAAAATTTTATCCAGATGTGCGTATTGGACTGCTGTGTGGATGCGTACCGAAGCGTTTTTTGCGGAGCAGTCCAGATATTCAGACATGGAGGCGTCGTTCTCATAAAATTGGCTTACCATAGTTTTTATTATATGCTTTATCAGCTGTTCAATATCATAAGCCGATTTTTGACTGAATATATCCGAGAGCCGGCGATAATCGTCTTCGTCAAAACCAATTTCAATGAACGGCTTTTGAATAGCGAGATGCCCGACCGTATTTAAGAGTACGATACCGCATATATTTTCTATCATATTAACATATGAGCAATCATATTTTTCTAGGATCTGTAGTATATAGTTTTTGTCGAATTGATTTAGAAATTTCTGCTCTATGCAGACGGCGCAGATGTATTTGTGAACGGCGTCCACCCCTTTAAGCGGCGTAAGATCAAAGAGCAGAGGATAATCCAGTGTGAGGAGCGTGTCCTGCGGACAGAATTTTACATCATACCATTTGAGAAATTGCGGAATGCCTTTTCGCACGGTATCGTGCAGGCAGATTACCCCGAAGTCTTCAAACTGAGGGACGAGAGCGTTAAAGATATTTCTCACATCCGCCGCTTTTTCAGATACCAGCCGCGCTCCGATCTCGTATTTTTCTTTTACCGTGATCGCGCTCCGGGCAGGGATGTTTTGGGATGAATGATGGTACTCCTCTAAGCAATATACAACGCCTTCCATAAGCGACTGGGCTTTCTCGTAAGAGATGGATGTGCTCTCACAGCCAGAAAATTTCCAGGCTAATTCCGAAACGATAGGCAGCAGTTCTTCCATTTGATAATCCATAAATTTTCCCCCTTATCTCTAAAACAAATCTTTTAGCGCTTCCAGGTATAGCTCACGGTCCCATCTCTGGACAATGTCAAAGCCCTCGAATTCTCCCCGCCCCTGCGTTCTTTTGTATCCGCGGTAACCGGCGCGGACCGCCTGCGCGAAGATGTCCAGGCAGGTTCCTTCGAGATAATCAAAATCGCCGCAGCACACGGTTTCAAACTGTTCCTTCATAAAAGTCAGAAGCTCGCTGTCCGTGATCTCATCCTGCATTTCATTTTTATACATATAGAAGATTTCCTGCAGCCGGATCAAGGAATCCACGTAGTTGCTTTGTGAAATAAACGAAGAATCACAGAATGTGCAAATGATCTGCGGGAGAATACTCGCGCCAAATTCCACCCGCTGTTCTGCTTTGAGAACATGATTCTTTTCGGCAAGAAGAAGTTCGGCGTCTTTTTCGGATAATGCCAGACCGAATTCTTCTGTGTATTGATTTGTCCTACGAACCTGTTCGAGCCATAGCTGCGAGTTCATGAGTTCCAGCCAGTTTTGTCCGTTCATGTGCGCACCTCCAGATAGGATATTGACCGCCTGTTTGGCGGCGTGTTTATACAGTATACCCTCTGGTGCAAAAGGGCAGCTTTGACGCTTAAAAAATTTTTCGTAAAAAAACCTCCCATTTTATGGGAAAA
>CAMNWW010000044.1 GCA_946566415.1 uncultured Lachnospiraceae bacterium
GAAAAATAAAATCGACGGCTGAACATAGGAGTTCCAACTGCTTACAAAGGTAAAGATCGCCTGTGTCGCCACCCCCGGGATAATAACCGGGAAAATGATCCTGTTAAATATTTTAAATTCGTTGCACCCGTCCATCCTCGCGCTTTCAATAAGCTCATCCGGAACATAAGCGTCAATGTATTGCCGAATCCAATACACCATCACCGGAGTCGCAAAACTCGGCATCAGAATCGCTAAATAATTGTCCAGAAGACCCATTGTGTTCATCTCCTGGAAGTAACCGATAATCCCAAGCTGACCCGGAAGCATCATTGTTGCGAGTACAATCCAGAACAGGACTTTATTGCCCCGGAATCTATACTTTGCAAAACCATACGCGGTAAGCGCGCCGACATAAGTAGAGATCGCTGTATACACCACTGATAAAAAGATACTATTTAAAAGACCTCTCCAAATATTTACGTTCCCCTGCAGCCTTTGATAATTGTCGCCCAAATGAGTACCCGGAACCATTTGGAACGAGGTTGCCAGCGCCGCGTTGTCATGAGTACAGCCGATAATCATATTATAAAATGGTATGATGCTAATAATAGCAAGAAAAATTAAAAGTAAATATGTCAGGATCCGATATACTTTCGCCCGGCCTTCTCCTTTTGCTTTCGTCCTCATTTAATACTGCTCCTTCTTTCCTGTTGTGTATTTCATAAAAATAATTGAAAATACGATAATAATTACAAACAGACCATACGAAATCGCTGCCCCATAACCATAATCCAAATTTGTAAACGCAATATTATACATATACATTACCATGGTCAAAAGCGAAGAATTCGTACCTCCCGTCGCGCCGCCAAACGTATACGGAAGGTCGAATATCTGAAGCCCTCCGATGATAGACGTTACAAACGCGAAGGTCATGATCGGGCGCATCAGCGGGAGTACGATCCGGAAGAAGATCTGCGTCTTTTTTGCTCCGTCCACTTCTGCGGCCTCGAACAATTCATAGGGTATTCCGCGGATCCCGGCCGTAAAAATGATCGTATAATATCCGAAATACTGCCAGAACAAAACCACCGCTACAATAAGCTGCGATAAAATCTCGCTTCCCTTCCAGTTGATCGGTTCGGAGATCCAGTGCAGCGACATCAACATTTGGTTTACGCTTCCCACTTTCCAGTCGAACAGCAAGCTGAACAGAACACCCAGGGAAACCGCCGTTACCAGGTTTGGAAAATAGAATACTGTTTTGAAGAAATTGCTTCCTCTCAGCCTCTTTTGGTTCAGAAGGAACGCAAGCACCAGACCGAATACCATCTGTGGAATCATTGCAAGAAGTGCGATAAAAATGGTATTTCCAATGGACTTAATGAACATCGGATCATGTATCAGTCTTGTATAATTCGCCAGACCGACGAATTGCTGTTCCCCAAAGCCGTCCCAGGATGTAAAACTAAGTTTAAACGTATATAAGATCGGATACAATGTAAACACCAAGAATACGATCAAATATGGTGCGATAAAGAAATATCCCGCATTACTCTTATTTATTTTACTTCTTTTCCGTTTCTTACTAATTGCAGACACTTTTTATGTTCCTTTCTTTCTATAAAGAAAAGCCGCTTCAAGTTCTTGTACTCCTACGAATACCTCCCCGAAGCAGCTTTTCCTCTCCTCTTATTTTCGTTATTCTATACGTTATTCAATTTCAATTTCCGGATAGATGTTCTTCATTTCCTCCTTGAAGCCTTTCACGGCTTCTTCCGGCGTGGCCTGGCCTGTCGCGACCAGATCCATCTGCGCGCCGGCGCTCGTCCATGCCTGGCGGTCATATTTTGTCATCGGATCTCCTTTGACATTTTTGGCCGTCTCATAAAAGTCTGCAAAGTATTCCTGATCTCCTGTAACGATATCCGTATGGCCTTCTTCGATACATCTCTCGATCGCAGGGATATATCCCGGGAAATCTCCCCATGTATCCGCAAGTCCGTTTACAAGGTAGTCTTCATTAGACGTCATCGTCTTGATCCATGCCCATGCAGCGTCCTTATTCTCTGACTTCGAGTACATTCCATACCATGTTCCGCCGTTCTGGTAAGGAATCGGCGCCTGCATATAGCCCCATGTATCCGCTGCTTTGTCCATCTCGTTTTCCGGAATACCCGGTTTAATACAGAAGTTCAGTCCCCATGTCGGAAGGCATGTCAAAATGAACATATCATTAGAATACATACCTGACGTCCAGCCTGCCGACCACATATCAGATTCCGCGTCCACATGGTTAGAAACTACGGTATCCATCATTTCATACATTTCAAGTAAGTAATCGTCGCCGATAATATGGTTATTTTCGTCTACCCACGCCTGCCCCTTGTAGGAAGCATAAAACTGTAATACGGATTCTACGTCGTCCAAAAGAGCGATCTTGCCTTCCGATTTCTCATATACCTGTTTCCCAACCTCTACGATTTTATCCCAATCAGATAACATATTGTAGAGTTCCTCCGGATCGTCCGTTCCAAGATATTCTCTTGCAAGCGCCTTCTTGTACCAGAACCCGCCCGGTGTAGACTGCCATGAAAGACCTTTGATATTTCCTTCCTTATCCCTTGACAGTTCATCAACATACGGGATCATATCTTTGGAAATGTCTTCCGCCCCGTACTGATCCTGGCTTAAGTTTTCCAGCATATCCGTTTCTTTGTAAACTCCAAGGTCGGAAACCTCGAACGTTGCAACATCCGGCGCGTTTGTTCCAGTCCGGAATGCGTTCTGCAGTTTTGTTCTGTACTCTTTGGAAGGCATTACTGTAACCGTTACTTTTACTCCGGGTACGATCTTGTTGAACTCTTCTACATAAAAGTTCATCTCTTCCTGGCTCAAATTCGTCCAGACGTTGATCTCGCCTTCTGTTTTTGTGACGTCCTCTGTGATCTCCGCCGTCTCCGAGCCCTTGCTGTCCCCGACGCTTTCTTCCTTCTTTCCCCCGTCAGAGCCTGAGCCGCCGCATCCGGTAAGCAAAACTGACATCGTTAACGTTGCTGCAAGAATTTTCGCAAGTTTCTTTTTCATTTTTCTTTCCTCCTCCTGTCCATATTGCGTTATTCTTTTATGTCCTGAATTATAACAAGCTTTTCCTCCCTCCACTACCCTTCTCTTAACCTTCCAATGTCACTTTCTTGTTTTTTTTGATTAATTCGTTAATTTTTATTATATTTTGAATCATATTTATGCACATTCTACAAAACCCATTTTCTTTGTTCTGTCATCTTGCATATGATCTCCTTTATTCCCTTTAAACCGCTTTGTCATAATGCTTAAACCGCCTCCTCAAACATTTGAGAGAGGGGGGAGTCGTCAGATAGATACAAAAAGGGACGGCTTGGGGTTTTTGCCGCCAAGCCGTCCCTTTTCATCTCTTTAGAACGTCACTTTCTTGTCAAAATAGAAAAGACAGCCGTCATTCACTTTTCCGCTTACGATACTCGCTGGGAAGTATCCCATATTTTTTCCGAAATGTTTTCGCAAAAGCTTTGCTGTTCGCAAAGCCATGGTTTATCGCAATATCGCTTATCATGTGATCTGTGCTTTCCAGTTCTCTGCACGCATATTCCACTCTGATATTCTGCAGATACTCTCTGTAATTGATCTTCGCGTACTTCTGGAACATTTTTGACAAGTAGGTAGGCGAGTATCCAAATGTCGACGCCAGAGTCTCCAGCGACATGTCCTTCTGATAATTATCCTCTAAATACGCTGTAATCTCAGAAAGACGGTTCAGCCTCCGGTAACTTCTTACCATTTCATGAGTTACTTCTTTCACCCGGTACTTTGTTACGAGTAAATACAAAAGCTTATAGAATCCGCTCTGTACCTGAAAATCATACCCGCACTGCTGCCGCGCATATATATCGTACATTTCCCCTATCAGTTCCATTACCCTTTTATCCTGAACGCTTGGTTCGTGGGAAAAAGCTATGATCTGTTCGTCCGTATAATAATTTTCAAAAACCTTGAACGGAATCTGGAGCACAATCGTAACGTTCGGTTTTGGAGAAAATATCGAATGTACTTCATTAGAATTCACCAGCACGAACTCACCGGCTTCAAGGCTATACTCATCCTCGTCAAGGAAAAACCGCAGCTTCCCGTCAAAGACAGCGAAAATCTCAATAGAACGATGCCAATGCTTTTCCCTGACATAATTCCCGTCTTTTCCCTCAAAAATGAACATCTTAAACGGTAAGTCCTCATTAGGCATTACCAGCTCGTGTTTATACTCCATAGCTCTCTCCTCCCCTGGCAGAATGTAAATGCAGCTTGACTCTTTGGCATATAGGAGGGGATTTGATGAAGCTACCAGGTACGTCCTCCGAGTTTCTTAAATTCACCGACCGTCGCCACATGGGAATTCATGCCGCCGTCGACTGTTATGATCTGCCCTGTCACATATTCGCTTTCGTCCGAAGCCAGGTATACGCAGAGATTGCCGATATCCGTCGGCTTGCCGTAACGGGTAACACAGATATTGTTCAGGAAAATATCCTTTAATGCCTGCGGTACATGTGCGTCGTTCTGCGGCGTAACAATCAGACCCGGACGGATACAGTTACATCTGATCCCCTTCTTGCCGTACTGCAACGCCACATTCTTTGTGAGCATATCGACGCCTGCCTTTGCGGACGCATATGCCGTCGATCCCAGATCTCCTCCGCAGGATGCCATAGAGCCGATGTTCACAATAGAACCTCCTCGTTCCTGAATATACGGAAGCAAGGTCTTGATCATAAAGAATGTACCTCTGAGATCTGTCTGGAAAATGTTATCCCACATTTCCAGCGTCACCTCGTCCACCCGTCCGTCCGGAAGCCCTACATTCGATGCGTTATTGATAAGTATATCAATCTTTCCGTACTTCTCGACCGTGTCCTTAAACAACTGTTCTATACTCTCCGGCTTAGTCAGATCCAGGAATAAATATGTCGCCTCCCCGCCTGCTTCGCGAATCTCTTTTACAACCTCTTCCCCCTTTTCACGCCGTCTTCCGCAAACGATCACACTTGCGCCTTCTGCGCCGAATAACTTTGCTGTTCCCAGCCCAATCCCGCTTGTCGATCCCGTCACGATCGCCACTTTGTTTTTCAATCTGTCCATACTTTTTTTCTCCTTTCACTTTCCTATTTCCATCGCCGATTAGGCGATTGAGTCCAGGTACCCCGAATGTATATAAGGGGTTTCCTATTTTCCGAATACTTCCTTGCATTCCTTTAAATATTGTATAATAGAAAGCTGCTGAGGGCAAGCCCTTTCGCATTGACCGCACGCGATACAATCGGACGCTTTTCCCACGTCTTTAGTGACCTGGGCATATTCCTCTGCTCCCTTTTCTATCTGTCCCCAGATAAGCTGCTTATTTCTGGAGGCAAAAATCTTCGGAATCGGAATCTTCTTCGGGCATCCCGCCATACAGTACTGGCATCCGGTACAAGGAATGGACTCAATACCAGCCAGCGCCTCCTGGGCCTTTTTCACTGTCCCCTGTTCCCCTGCGTTCAGCGGCTGGAAATTCTTCATATAAGAAATGTTATCTTCCATCTGTTCTATGTTCGACATCCCGGAAAGTACGGTAAGAATACCGTCCAAAGACGCCGCATAGCGGACTGCCCATGATGCATAGGACGCGTTTGCATCCGCCTTTTGGAATACATTTTTCACCACCTCCGGCGGGTCGGCGAGAAGCCCTCCCTTGACCGGCTCCATGATGACGACCGGTTTTCCGTGCTTTCTTGCTACTTCATAGTTCGCCCGCGCTGTGACGTCCGGGTTCTCCCAATCCGCATAATTGATCTGAAGCTGCACAAAATCTACGTCTGGATGCTCTGTCAGAAGTTCATCTAAGATTTCCGGATCAGCATGGAAAGAGAATCCCCAATGGCGGATCAGCCCCTTCGCCTTCTGCTCCTTCACAAAATCCCAGATGTGATACTCTTCATACTTTTTATAACTCCCCTTCTGCAGGGCATGGAGAAGATAGTAGTCAAAATAGCCGGCTCCCGTTCTTTCCAGGCTGGTATAAAACTGCTGTTTTGCGTCCTCTTCCCCTTTTGACATCCACGCGCAGAGCTTGGTCGCCAAAGTGTAGCTTTCCCTCGGATACCTGTCGACCAGGGCTTCCTTCGCCGCACGTTCTGAATCCCCGTTTCCATAAACGTATGCCGTATCAAAATAAGTGAACCCTGCGTCCATAAACAGGTCTACCATCTTTTTGACCTGTTCAATATCTGTCTTGCCGTCCTTAAGCGCAGGAAGCCTCATCAGGCCGAACCCCAGCTTCGGTGTGTTTTCCCCAAGATAGCGTTCCATAAATCTTAACCTCCTTTTTTTCTCTTTTTATCGTTGCCCGCAACTTAGCTCCGTTACTCTGCCTCATTACGCCTTCTGGTATTTCCACAGCGCAAGCGCTGTCTCCAGCTCTTCTTTTCCTTTTGCGGCCTTTTCAAAATCCTGTCCGCTCATGACAATATCAATAGCCTGCCGCATCGCCCTGGCTCCCGCCGCAGCGCCGCCCGGATGCCCCTGGACTGCTCCGCCCGCCGCAAGAACGATATCGCTTCCCACCTCATGTATGTACTTTTCCACCATTCCCGGATGGACGCCTCCGCCGATCGACGGCATGGACGGCTTCACATCGTAATAGGGCAGTGTGAGCTGCGCGACTGTTTGGATATATTTCTGGTGCAGCAGAGGATAGCCTCCGTAAGGCGTGTTGACCATGACAATATCCGCGCCGGACAGCCTCGCCAGTTTCCCTGCCGCAAGGGGCGACGCCATACCGTTGTTCACCCCTTCGTATACCATCCCGGTTCCTGCCATATGCCCCAAAACCGGAAGATGTGTTCTCTCGGCCGCCTGTTTCAGCACACTGTAGCCCACGGCGGAGAAATTAATCATAATTCCATCCGCGCCCGCCTCCTCTACACGCTTAATATTATCCAGAATTTCCGCGGCGCCGCTCGTTACATTTACAAAATACCGAACTCTTTCTCCGGTCTTTTCATATGCCGCTTCCGCCGCTTTTTTAAACTCCCGGACTCTGTCCTCCGGCTTACTGTAGTCAGGATTTCCTAAAAGCTCGTCATCCTTGATAAAGTCTACCCCGCCAAGAGCCGTCTCGTAGAATATGCGCGCACCTTCCTTCGGAGTAAGTCCGGTACAGGGCTTGATCATATTCAGAAGAAGCGGACGCTCCTTATTTCCTGCAAACTCTTTAATACCGTTGATCCCAAACCTCGGACCCTGAAACTTTTTCACGAACTCCTCCGGGAATTCGATATCGAGAAGCTTCACCTGCGCCGAAGTGGACGCGTCGTTTCCCAAAAGGGATGTGATAAGGAGCGGGAGATCGTTTCCGAAGTTGACCGCCGGATACGCGATCTGGATAATATACTGCCGCTCCTCCTCCGTGACCTGTCCGATCAGCTCCGCCGGCGCTATATCGAATACATTCACGACCTTCCCCATATACTTCTCCCTGATCTCCTCCGTAATACCTGGAATCGGAATCCATGTTCCAATCGTCTGCCCCACTGCCAGCGTACCCGCCTTTTTCAAAATATCTACGTCTTTTGGCAGCTTAATATAGTACGACGCAACCACGTAATTCTGCTTGTGGATCATCTCCGGTAATGTATATAATACTGAATCCATGATTCTGCCTCCTGTCTTAAATTTGATTTTTATCTAAAGCAGTCCGGGCATTATCCCCAACGCCCGGACTCTTTTAGATCCTGTTATATGCCATATCCTAAGAATTTTCATGAAAATAAGCGTCTGAATAATAAGGGATATCATTCGCTCTCTTTTTCAAATTACGTCCCAACAAATGATAGATCAAATCGCTGTCCCGGTTCTCAAGCGCGCCCAGATAACTTTGGTGTTCGTTGATCATATTCTCACGCGACTCTTTCTTGTCAAGAAGTTTCTGTCCATAGATTAACTTAAAAAAAGATAGATTATCCCACAAGGACTCAATCATGCTGCAGACCCGATGCAGAGCGCTCGCCTTATACATTGAAAAATGAAACAGCCTGTTCAGGCGGTAAACGTCTACCGCGTCAAGCTCTTCCTGGCGGACTACCTGCTTATACTGCTCCTGAATCTCCTTCAGCTCACGAATCTCTTCCTCCGCGATCCTTTCGCATGCATATCTTGCCGCCACCGGCTCAAGCGCCGTCCTTGCAATATAAATCTGGCGGACGTCATCCTTTGTCAGAGTAACCAGCCTCGTTCCTGCATATGGGACGGACTCCGCCAGCCCTTTTTTCTCCAAGTTGCTTAACGCCTCCCGGATCGGCATACGGCTGACTCCAAGCTGGTTTGCCAGTTCTTCCGTATTCAGCTTATCTCCCATGAGGAGCTTCCCGCTCATGATCCAATCCATAAGCTGGTCAAGGACTAGATCAGGAAGCCGGTTTCTCTGAATTCCTTCCTTATTTGTATCATCCATTGTTATACGCGTCTTAGAAATCATATAGCTTTCACCTATATAGCAATTTACAAGCTAAGCTTTGACACCGCCGCTTTAAAGATCGCCACCTGCGCAGTCTCCTCGATCAACTCCGCCGTGTGCTCCGCATTTATCGCGTCCTTCCCTACTGCAACCAGACCATGATCTACCAGCAAAAACGCCGGAAGGTCCGGAGTTTCCTTATAAATCTCTTCCACCAAAGAGAAATACTCCGGTTTTACCATAGCCGCCGGAACATTCAGTGTTGGGATGTCTGCGCAGATCTTTAATTTTGCGTGCCAGGTCGTCCTCGGCAGCGCCTTTCCTGTCGATGCCCACGCAATGGAATACGGTGAATGAGTATGTACAACCGCGTTCACATCCGGGCAGATCCGATATAATAAACCATGCAGTAAAGCTTCCCTTGTAGGCTTACCTTCCCCTTCTACCAAATTTCCATCAAAATCTGTAATGACAAACTTATCGGGTGCGCAGTCGGCAAAAGAACCGCCGCTGGCCTTAACGATCATCAGGTCCTTCCCCGGCACTCTTGCGCTTACATTCCCGCCACTGCCTGTCTGTATGCCTCTAGTATAAGCTCTTTTTGCAGCAATGACAAGTTCTTCTGCTATTTTTTTAACAGCATCTTCCATATTTCTCATCCTTTCTAATCTAATATTGAATCTTTTCTTTGAGTACGCCGCGTTCCATAAGTTCATCAATCATATGGTGTGCAGCCTGGATTCCCCATTCCTCTGTATCCAGATTACCCGGAATCGTGATGATTTCCACATTCTTATTCTTGATATTCTTAAGCTGCCGGATAATGATGTCGTCCACTTCCTTATAATACAGCTCTTCCCCTTTTCTGGTATTGTGTCTCATCCCGTCCGTTGGAATAAGGAATTTTACCGGATAATCTATCTTCTCTAAGCGTTCCACAATAACGGCGGTCGTAAGCTCTGCTTCATCCGGAAGAAGCTTGATATGCGCCATCGTCGCATTGTGCATCATATATACTCTTTCGTCCATACGCGGAGGAAATTCATTGATTCCGAAATCAATAAAGTCGATCCCTCCTGCGGCCGCAACCAAAGGTACTTGTTTGGATGCGGCTTTTACCAAACGGTACTTACTGTCCTCACCGTAGGAGAAACCTCCTCCAAAATACGCTTCAGTAATTTCATGTAACGTCAAGTCGAGAATCCCGTCGATCAATCCGTCTGCCGCCATCTGTTCCATAATCGCGCCGCCGACTCCGGTCGCGTGGAAACCGATCACCTCCATGCCCAGCCTCTCAAGCTCTTCCACCGCCGCGCATGCCCCTGTATTTGTAATTCCCATAAGCGTAACGCCGATGACCGGCTTTTTCCCTTTTTTCAAAACCTCTCCGGCGGACTTTACCATTCCCACGCAGCAGGCGCAGGCATTCGCCATGATCTGTTTTGTCACCAGGTTCAGTCCTGTAAAGTCGCAGATAGACGGAATCGTGACAATATCCTTATCTCCCACAACAAGGTCAAACGTCTTTTTTCCGGATGCAACTGTCGTTGCCATCACCTTCGGGAAACCTATAGGCAGCCGCTTCATCGCATTCGTCGCCATTACCGTGTTCTGCAGGCCCCCTGCCGATACCACGCCGTCGATTTTGCCCTCGTCATACAACTTCTCCACATAGCCGGCCGCCGCCTCCATCATAAAGGCGATCTTCTCTCCTTTGGTCTTCGGTTCCATCTCCTCCCATGGCGTCCCAGCCGCTGCTGCAACCTCTTCTCTGGATACGTCATAGTTGTAGGACGAATTCGGACCGGTGGCAACGTCGATAACAAGCGCGCCGACACCTTCCGCCTCGATCCTTTCTCTCATATACGCCGCTTCCTTGTACTTAGTATCACAGCTTCCAATGATCGCTATCGTCTTCATATCTTTTCACCTTTCCTCTAAACTCTTACCGCCGAACAGGCGATTCAAATTCAGGTACCCCGAATACAGATGATGGGTGTATAGAGATTGTGAAGGCCGTCCGAGAACAGCCTTCACAAATTTAATCATCCTATCTAACCGAAGTATTTCGTTTTTGCTTTCTCAGCAGCTTTCTTTGATTCTGTTTCGATGATTGCAGTCTTATATTCCTCAAATACAAAGTCGCTGTCCTTTGATCCGATGACCGGAATCTTATTGTCATGATCAGCTTCGTATTTATTTACTGCTGATAACAGAATCGTGTCGTGTGCCAGCAGAAGGTGCTTATGCGGGTCTACCCCTGCTTCCCTGCAGCGGCGCAGAGTATCGCGGATTGTCTCCCATGCCGCAACGATATCAACATAACGTCCCGGCGGGCAGATGTCGTAATGAAGCTCATCCTGCATAGCCTGCGGCGCATCGATATTTCCCATAACAAATACAGAATCGCCTACGCAGAAGTATGGTCCGTCTTCCGTCTGAACAACCACGGTGATATGTCCTGGGCAGTGTCCGAACGCTTCATATACGCTGACGCCCGGAGCGATCTCTACTTCACCCTTTACAGTCTCGAAGCGTTCCTTTACGCCCGGGATATCGTATGGCGCGATGAATTCATCGCCGTATGTAACATCACCGTCTTTTGCAATGATCGGACGGCAGTAAGATTTGTAATGAAGCGGAACCGGATTGTGCGCATAGTTCCACTCTATCTCATGGCAGATAAAACGTGCCTTTGTGAATTTCTCAAGATAGAACACATGATCCCAATGAAGATGTGTAAATATTACAATGTCTACGTCAGACGGCTTGTAGCCTACCTGGGCCAGACGCGATTCAATATCGTCGATGCCTGGTCTTTGCAGAGACGGTCCATGGTGATATTTGTCAGCATGCTCTGTCCATGACATACCTGTGTCAACAAGAATAAGCTGCTCTCCGCCCTCGATCAGGAAAGTAAAGTCCGGAAGCTGATCAGAATCATTTGTAATTCCTAATTTTTCTACATATTTTTTACATGAAAAATGATACCAATATTCCAATGGTTTTGTGGGGATAACCCCTGAGTTAAGTGGTCTGATTGTCAATGCCATAACAGATCTCCTCCCTTTCTTTTCATCATAGTCTTTTTTGTGTTAAGAATGTTGCTATTTAAAATTGTTGCCAATTTTAATCTTTTTGTCCTGCATATGAAAATCTACGCAGCATTTTTCTCCTGTCTTCTCTTTGTATAAGTGTCAAATAATACCATCGCAATAATAACGATACCT
>CAMNWW010000045.1 GCA_946566415.1 uncultured Lachnospiraceae bacterium
CATAGTAACACGGGGCAGATCAATACCATGAAACGGTAAAACGACAGGGATTTTATCAATATTGGAAAGATGGTCTATGAGAAGTTCAGGGAGAATGAAATTGTGAGCATGGATTTTGTACCTTTCTGCGAAGTGATCGAAAAGCGGGAGGAAGAGATCGAAGAATGCGAGCAGAAAATTGCCCGTGTTAAGGGAGAGTAGGCCATGGCAGGTATTTATGCGACGATTGCTCTTTTAGTCGCCGCAGGAGATTTGGGGATAAAGCATTATATTGAGAAAAATTTAAAACCAAATGAGAGCCGCAGAATCTTAAAGGAGAAAGTGATTCTGCGGCGGACGCATAATAAAGGAATGATGATGAACCGGATGGAAAAGCATCCATTGTTTGTGCGTTTTGCGTCCGTATCAGCGCTTGGGGCGCTTATCATATGGCAGGCCGCCGTCTACAGAAGGCCGGGGCGGGATATAGGGAAGACCGTGGAGAAAGCCGGTCTGGCGATGATGACGGGGGGAGCCATAAGCAACACCTACGACCGAATCAAACGAGGATATGTGGTTGACTATATTTCTTTTCCGTCCCGCTTAAATAAGTTTGCGAGAATTGCTTTTAATATAGGAGATTTTGCCATTTTCGCAGGCGGACTTATGGCGGCCCTGCAGACGATATATACTGTCGGCCGGGAAGTAACAAAATAGAACTGCTTAACTTGGAGACGGACAGAGGATAGGAAAATGGATGTGATCAATAAGCTGATAAGGGACGGACAACTGGCCAGGGAAGAATATATAGAACTTCTGGAATATGCAAAAGATAAGGCGGCAGTAGAACGGCTGAAAGAAGAGGCCGTGCGCCTCAAGGAACAGTATTATGGGAGACAGGTCTATCTGCGGGGGCTGATCGAATTTACCAATTACTGCCGTAATAACTGCTATTACTGTGGGATCCGGGGGGAGAACACGAAAGTACAGCGGTACAGACTGACGAAGGAAGAGATTCTGTCATGCTGCGAGGAGGGATATGGACTTGGGTTTCGGACATTCGTCCTGCAAGGCGGCGAAGACCCTTATTATACGGATGAGCGCATGGAGGAAATCGTGCGCGCTGTTAAGGCGGCATATCCGGACTGTGCCCTTACTTTGTCTATAGGGGAAAAATCTTATGAAAGTTATCGAAGGCTCCGCCTCGCCGGAGCCGACAGATACCTTCTGCGCCATGAGACGGCAAACGAGGAGCATTACCGCCGCCTGCATCCGCAGAGTATGAGCCTTGTTGCCCGCAAGAGGTGCCTGTATGACTTAAAATCACTGGGATATCAGGTGGGCGCCGGATTTATGGTAGGTTCGCCGGGGCAGACGCTAGAGACACTGGCGGAAGATCTGGAATTTCTAAAGGAGCTTAACCCTGAAATGGTAGGGATCGGCCCGTTCATTCCGCATCATGATACCGTATTTGCAGACGAGCCTGCGGGAAGTGTAGAGCTTACCTTGTTTTTGCTTTCCGTTATCCGTATTTTGCTGCCCAAGGTTCTGCTTCCTGCGACCACAGCCCTGGGGACGCTGGATGAAAATGGGCGGGAAAAAGGGCTGCTGGCCGGGGCGAACGTCGTTATGCCGAATCTGTCCCCGAAAGGAAGGCGGAAGCAGTATGAGCTTTATGACAATAAAATCTGTACAGGAGAGGAAGCGGCGGAAGGGATTGCCGTTCTCTCACGGAGAATCGAGGAGATCGGATGGACCGCGGTCAGCGCGCGGGGGGACTACTGCGGATGAAAGGATAAATCTTATGCTTGCTAAAATTTTGATTGAAAATACAACACAAAGTGAATTGATACCGGAGTGGGGGCTGTCAGTTTGGATTGAATACAATGGTCATAATATCCTGCTGGATACCGGAACGACAGGCGCCTTTATAAAAAACGCGGAAATGATGGGACTGGATATCCGTGATATAGAATTCGGCGTACTGTCCCACGCTCATTATGACCATGCGGATGGAATGGCGGATTTCTTTGCTTATAATGAGAAGGCGCCTTTCTACCTGCGGGAAGGGGCAGGGGAGAACTGCTACGACGGGAAGGAAGAATCAGCCCGCTATATTGGTATAAAAGAGGGATATTTGGAACGGTATGCGGACAGGATTATTTATGTCAAAGGAGATCATGAGTTTCTGCCGGGGGCGTTTCTCATCCCGCACAAGCTGCCGGGTCGGGAAGAACTGGGCGTGAAGGCGGGAATGTATGTAAAGTGGGAAAACGAGTGGCTACCGGACACATTTTTCCATGAACAGAGCCTTGTACTGGAAACGGAAAAAGGGCTGGTAATCTGGAATAGCTGCTCCCATGGCGGCGCGGGAAACATCATCCGCGAGGCGGCGGCTACCTGGCCGGATAAGAAGATCTATGCACTGATAGGAGGATTCCATCTTTTCAAGTCTTCCGATGAGGAAGTTAGGAAGCTGGCCCGGGAAATAGAAGAAACAGGAATTGAAAAGATATATACCGGGCATTGTACAGGAGAGAGGGCTTTTTCCATTTTAAAGGAAGAGCTGAAAGAGAAGGCCCTGAAAATATACACAGGAATGGAGATACGGATATAAGCGAAGAAATGGGGGAAGAGAAGTGGACAAGAAGTGGATTCAGAGTATTTTAATCGATTGGGATAAAATTCCGGCGGACAGCTATTTGCGGGACATCCCGGCGCTCCGGTTTGAAGAGGCGCTGCGTTTTTCAAGGCAGATCACTTTCTTTGTGGGAGAGAATGGCTCGGGCAAATCCACTCTTTTGGAAGGAATCGCAGTAGCGTACGGTTTCAGCGCGGAAGGGGGAACGCGGAATTATCGGTTTTCCACATATGATTCCCATTCTGAGCTTTGCGAGGCCATCCGCCTGTCTAGAGGAGGAGCTTCGCCGTCCGGGAGCTATTTTCTTCGGGCGGAAAGCTTCTACAATGTGGCGAGCCAGACAGAGGAGTACCGGGACATCACTCCGAAAGAAGTCTATTATGCACGGTACGGCGGGAAATCCCTGCACGAACAATCCCACGGGGAGAGCTTCCTCGCTCTTGCGCAGGCAAATTTCAAGCCCGGAGGACTCTATCTGCTGGACGAGCCGGAGTCCGCGCTGTCCCCCCAGAGACAGCTTACGTTACTGCTCCTGATCCACAGCCTGGCGCAGCAAGGCGCGCAGTTTCTGATCGCCAGCCATTCGCCTATCCTTCTTGGGATGCCGGAAGCGGAGATCCTCTCGTTTGACGGCGGGGCGGTACATCCCTGCGGGTATACGGATACGGAAAGCTATCAGGTCACGGAAATGTTTATCAATAACCGGGAGTATTTCCTGAAAAGGCTGCTGGAGGAGTAGAAGGGCGGACAATGCTAAGGCATTGTCCCGTATTGCTAAGCAAGACTTAGTAGTCTATGAAAGGCCATATGATTTTGGATATTTTATGTGAGGATTATTAATAATCAAGAAATGAAAGCTATTTAAAAGGAGTGCCACCGAATGATTGATATATATACAGAAAAAAGAGAGTCAAAAGATTGGATTCTTCAGAATGACTTGTATTTCAATTTGAATACAGGTAATGAAGAAATGTCTGAGAATGAATTAAATCTCATTCAGCAGGTGGATGAGGCAAAACTGACACCAGATAAGCATATTGAAACAAAATATGGATTAGGTACAATCCGTAATTTGTCATCGGGATGTAAGACGTTACTCAATATTGTTAAGCATTCTGATAAAGTGGTGTGCGTAGAGGAATGCGGTCCGAATGTACTTAAAATTATTTTTAAAATGGATAATATAAAGATATATATGTCAAGACCAACGCTTGTAGATATTCCGGATGATGCGAAAATCAGATTCAATGATTCAGATATAGTGATTGGAAGCAAAGGATATAATGCTTGGTGGGGCAAGGAGTATGAAAGGAGAGAAGCAGATGATTTATAAAAATATTATATTTAAAGCGGATCCATTTTTATATGACTTAGTGTTTGATGACAGAATAACTCTCGTTGGCGGAGATAGTGGTACAGGTAAAACTGTTCTTTATGAGATGTTAGAAGACTTAAGACTTACCAATGAATATAAAGCGATTAAATTGTTCAATTATAAATCAGATAATCTTTTAGAGTCGATAAAGCTGTGCAGAGATAGTTTCATTGTAATTGATAATGCGGACATTTTGATTGATGATGATATCAGAAGATTCATCAATTTTGAGTTTTCCAATCAATATATGCTTTTCTTAAGAAATTGCGATGGACTTAATGTATCTGACAAGAGCTTTAAAGTGTTGAAACTTGAAGATAACAGGATAACGCTGGAAGAGGAGTTGTGATATGAAATATTTATGGACAGAAGATACAGGGGCAGGACTTCACTTCTGGAAACTGGTTAATCAACTTTTTTTCCTTTGACAAGCTTGTTCCATGGACGGGAACTGGCAAGGTAGATAAAATTAAGATTCGTGAAGAGGTTTTATCAGCAATTGAGAATCATAGAATCAACTTGTCAAAAATTGATGATGAGAAAACATTACAGTACATAGCAGGTTTTAAGAGATACTCTACAGAACGAGTGATGAAATCATTAGTAGGTGAACTCACAGAAGGTGAAAAATGGTCTGTCAAGGGTCAGCTTATGGGTGAGTGCTGGTATAAGGATTGTTGTGTATCTGAACATCAGGATAGTCTTAGGTGTGGTAAGCCGGAAGTTGAAGATGGAAGTGGTAAGATGCGGATGCTAATACAGTCGCCGGAAGTACATCGTATATTAGAGTCTATATAAATTGATTATTGGGATAAGCGGTTCTTCGCCGTTCAGGCAACATTCCTCACAGTATTCCACCCAAAGGAGCTTATCGGTATTCACGCCGAAATGTGCATGAATAGTATATATAAAGGAAAATGTATGTAAAAGTTGTCACATCATGGTTATAAATGGTAAAATAAAGAAAAATGAGGAGGAAGAAGTGGCGAAGCAGGAGTATTTTAAAAACGCACTATCGAATTTTACCTACGAGGCGGCAAGCGGCGGCGCGATCCGCCACCTGGCAGACTTAGGATACACGGTAAAGCAAATCGCGGAGAAACTTTCCTTTCCAACACCGTATGAACGGATACAGAAGACGGTCTGGGAGCATTTTCTCAATACCCATGTCGTCCTTGAGGAGGAGCCGGGAAACGGCGCCGGACGGGAGGCGGCGGTGTATGTGCGGGAGTATGACGCATATGGAAGAGCCAGCTTTCGGAGGGTTGCGTCTGCTATGGACGGCAAACAGGCGGCGGTTTGCTGGAAAGAGAGAAAGTTTGATAAGGAAAATGACGGAAGACTTGCAGTGTACCTGAAGAGGCAATGTGACTGGGCCGGGAAGGGTAAATCCGCTTCGGCGTACGTGTCCTGTGATTTTGGCCTGGATGTTCGGAGGGAGAAGGGGAAGCTTTCCGAAAGGCTCGCCGCGCTGGACGAAGGACAGAGAGACTATATATCAGGTCTTCCGTGGGAAGAAAAAAGAGTCTATCACAGACTGGATGCGCGGATGCAGGGTATCATAGCGGCGCTATATGAAAACAAAGCGTACCATGGAGTATGCTATTTTATAGAGACAGAAGAAAAGCTTATCATTGAATAGGAGGAATCCCTCATGCAGAGCATTCGGGATACCTGAACTCAATCGCCTATCCGGCGATGAATATAAGGAGGAATGAATTTGGATTTTGTACAATACAAGTGTCCATGCTGCGGAGCGGCGCTGATCTTTTCCCCGGAAAAGCAGAAGCTTGCCTGTAAGAGCTGTGGAAATGAATATGATCTGGAGACGATGAAACAGTATGAAGCGACGGGGGAGAAAGGTGAAGAGCCGGATCTAATATGGGAAAATCAGTATGGGGCAGAGGCAGCCAGACGGACGGAGGACGGTTTGTACATATGTCCCTCATGCGGGGCCAAGATCGAGGCGGATGAAAATACGGTGAGTACGGACTGCCCATACTGCGGCAATGTGGTCGTTATTCGAGCCGCCGCGTCGGGAGAATTTAAGCCCGATACCATGATTCCGTTCCGGGTGGAAGGGAAGCAGGCGCGCCAGATGCTGGAAGCATTCTGCAAGGGGAAAAAACTGCTTCCGAAGAATTTTAAGAACAAAAGTTATTTAAAGAACCTGAAAGGATACTATGTTCCCTACTGGCTTTTTGACTGTAATGCAGAAGCAGACATGAGTTTCGACACAACTAGAACAAGGATGTGGAGCGATTCAAAATATGATTATATCGAGACTTCCCATTTTCTGGTGAACCGTTCAGGGAATATGGTATTTTACCACGTACCGGTAGACGGAAGTATCGAGATGGCGGATGAGGTGACGGAGGCGATCGAGCCCTTCGATTACGGGCAGCTCACAGACTTCAACCCGGCATATCTTGCGGGGTATGAGACGGATAAATATGACGTGGATTCCGGGAGGGCGCAGGAAAGGGCTAAAGAAAGAATCTACCGGACGGCGGAAAATATGATGAGAAGTACGGTGCAGGGATATGAAAGCGCCAGGGTTAGAAGACGCCATATCCGGTCTGAAAGCGGGAAAGTCCAGTACGCCCTGCTTCCGGTGTGGATGTTTGAGACAATTTATAACGGAGAAAAATATCAGTTTGCCATCAATGGACAGACAGGGAAAATGGTCGGAGAACTTCCTGTAGATAAGGGAATGTTCTGGAAGTATCTTTTGGGATTTACAGCCATCGGAACGACGCTTTTGTCTGTCCTGGGGATTCTGCTTTTCGGAGGTGTGCTGTGATAAAAAGTAAAAAAAGAATTTGGGCAGGATTCGTCGTTCTTATATTGACCGTTATCTGCGCGGGCTCTGCGGCGGCAAAGGATACGGGATATGCCGGCAGGATATGGGTGCGGGACGATGCTGGGCTGCTGTCCGAAGATGAAGTGACAAAGCTTAACGAAACGTGCGGGAAACTTTCCGACGAATATGACACCGGAATTTCTATCATTACGGTAGATGATTTTGGCGGCGGCGATATCACCAAATGGCAGGAAGGTAAATACATAGAGTACGAATTAGGGGAAGCGGACGGCGGCGTGATGCTTGCGGTGAGTATGGCCGATAGAGACTGGGGGATTAAGGCGTTCGGAGCCGCCGAGGATGTGTTTACTGCATACAGCCGGGAAAAGATCGCGGACTTGTTCCTGGACGATCTGTCCGACGGAGATTACTATGAAGCTTTTGATACATATGCAAAGTTATGCGGCGACTTCCTGAAAAAAGCGCAGACAGGGGAGGTATATTCTAGTGAAAATCCCTACAAGCGGCCTGCGCCTGTCTGGCTTATCATCGTAATATCGTTTGCAGTATCTCTTATCATATCGCTCATCATTGTGATGAGCTGGAAAAAAGGGATGAATACGAAAGGTATGCAGGCGGAGGCAGTCCAGTATCTGCGAAAGGACAGTTTCCGGCTGACACGCCGGGAGGATCTGTTCTTGTACCGTACAGTGAACCGGACGAAAAAGCCGGAAAACAACGGGAATTCAGGTTCTGGTTCCAGTCAGCCGATGAAGTCCAGCGGTTCCGGGACAAGAGGGAAATTTTAGAGAAAAAGGAAAGCGAAAGGAGATTTATTATGGGTCTGATTAAAGCAGCATTCGGGGCGGCAGGCGGTACGCTTGCGGACGAGTGGAAGGAGTATTTTTATTGTGATTCACTAAACGAGGATGTACTTGTTGCAAAGGGGGAAAAACGGGTATCCGCTCGGTCCTCCAATAGAAGAGGCGAGGATAATGTGATCACGGACGGTTCCCACATCGCCGTTGCCGACGGACAGTGTATGCTGATTGTCGAGAACGGGAAGGTGCTGGAAGTCTGCGCGGAGCCCGGCGCTTATACCTATGATACAGGAGTAAGCCCTACCATATTCGGGGGGAAATTCCTTGAGGGATTAAAGGGGATTGCGAAGGAGACCTGGGCGCGTTTCCAGTTTGGAGGCGGGGCCGGGAAGGACCAGCGGATCTATTACTTTAATATCAAAGAGATCCCGGGAAATAAGTATGGTACGCCAAGCCCTGTGCCGTTTCGTGTAGTGGACAGGAATATCGGCCTGGACGTGGATATATCGATCCGCTGTAACGGAGAATATTCTTACCGTATTGTCAATCCAATGCAGTTTTATTCCAATATCTGTGGAAATGTGGAAAACGTATATACGAGGGACCGTATCGACTCGATGCTTAAATCAGAGCTTCTGACTGCCCTTCAGCCTGCGTTTGCCAGGATTTCAGAGATGGGAGTGCGCTACAGCGCCCTGCCCGGACATACGATGGAGATTGCGGACGCCCTGAACGAAGTACTGTCAAAGAAATGGACCGAGCTTCGGGGAATCCAGGTGTACTCTTTTGGCGTGAATAGTGTAACGGCTTCAAAAGAAGACGAAGATATGATCAAACAGCTTCAAAAGTCTGCAGTGATGCGTGATCCGAACATGGCGGCGGCGAATCTGGCGGGCGCGCAGGCGGACGCGATGCGTGCGGCGGCAGCGAACAAGAACGGCGCGATGATGGGATTTATGGGAATGGGCATGGCGCAGCAGGCGGGAGGAGCAAATATCCAGAACCTGTACGCTATGGGACAGCAGCAAATGTCACAGCAGCAGACGGCGTACCAGCAGAAGATGCAGCAGACGACAGCACAGCAAACGGCGCAGCCGTCAGGAAATGCCGCTGGCGCGTCCTGGACTTGTGAGTGCGGCGCGGCAAATACCGGGAAATTCTGTACGGAGTGTGGAAAACCAAGACCGCAGGCGTCCTGGACCTGCAGCTGCGGCGCGGTAAACACCGGGAAATTCTGCTCTGAGTGCGGGAAGCCGAGAGTATGAACCGGAATCAACTGAAATATCTGGCGGCCGCTGCGATGGTGATCGACCACATCGCCTGGGCGTTCCTACCTGCCGCGTCTGCGGCGGGGCTTGTCATGCATTTTATCGGACGCCTGACGGCCCCTGTGATGACGTATTTCATTGTGGAGGGGTACTGCCACACCCGGAATGTAAAAAAGTATGCCCTCCGATTAGGAATGTTCGTCCCGCTGTCCTGGATCTCCTTCGTTTATTTTGAGGAAGGCTGCCTTCCGGTCGTCCTGTCCCCGGGCGCGCAGGCGAGGGCGGATTCAGGTACGCAGGCGGTGCGGCTCTATCTGGAAAGCATAGATTCGACTCTGACGATCTATCTGTCTTTTGGCATGATATATACGCTTTTTCTGGGTCTTCTTGCAATATGGCTGTGGGACAAAGGAACATGGACGCAGACGGAAAAATCAATAGGGATCGCGGGGCTGTATTTTCTCTCTATATTTGGGGACTGGCCGGTATTCGGCGTAGCGTACTGCTATTATTTGTTCCGCTACAGAGAAGAGACGCGGGCGAAGTGGACGGCGTTCTCCATCATCACGGCCTTATGCTGCGTGGATATTCTCTCCTATAAGCCAATCTGGTCCGGCATGTGGATGCTGGGGATTTTTGCGGCGCCTTTTGTAATACAATTCTGCTATAACAAGGAGAAAGGAAGCGCAAGTCCGGTACACAAATGGTTTTTCTATATTTTTTATCCGGCGCATCTTTTCATATTAGGATTTCTGAGATGGGGGATATAAAAGGATGATCGAAATCAGACACGTAGACAAATGTTTTGACGAGACAAGGGCGCTTTGTGATGTCTCTTTTACAATCCCGGAAGGCAGGGTGTTCGGGCTTCTCGGGACGAACGGCGCGGGGAAGACGACACTTCTCAGGATCATGGCAGGAATCCTGGAACGCGATGAAGGGGAAATTACGATTGGCGGGGAAAGCATCTTTGGCTCTCCGGAGGTGAAAAAGAAGTTCTTTTATCTGCCGGACGACCCTTACTATTTTGCGGGGGCGACCATGGAGCAGATGGCAGACTTTTATGCCCGTCAGTATCCGGATATGGATCGGGAAAGAGTGGGCTATATGGCGGAAAAACTGAATCTGGATGAAAAACGCCCTATCCGCACATTCTCGAAAGGGATGAAGCGGCAGGCGTTTTTGATTTTGGCTTTATGCGCCAATACAGAGTGCCTGCTCATGGACGAAGTTTTTGACGGCCTGGACCCGATGGTGACAGAGGTGATGAAAAATCTGTTCCGGTCTAAAATCAAAGAGAAGAAACTGACGGTTGTGGTCGCCGCGCATAAACTCCAGGATCTGGAGGATTTCTGCGACGATATCGGGATCCTGCATCAAGGAGGGATGCTTCTTGCAGGGGATATGCGTAAGAGAGCAGAGAACATCCACAAGATACAGTGTGTATTTGCAGAAGGGACAAGTGTAAAAAAAGAGGATTTCGCAGACGAGCTGGATGTTCTCATGTACCGACGGGAAGGATATTTCACTACCATCCTCGTACATGGGGACAGCGATAAGATCCAGGAGGTTATCCGTCGCCGCCGCCCTGTATTCTGCGCTGAGGTTCCTATGACGTTGGAGGAAATATTTATCGCGGAAATGGAGGAAAGCGGATATGATATCAAAAGGGTATTACAGTAATTGGCTTAAGGAAGCCGGACGCGGCCATCTGACGGCAGTCTTGTCCTGGGGCGCTTTCCTTTTTTATCTGATGGGAAAACTGTCCGACCTTATGCTCGGAACAGACGATTTTTACTTCGGGATCGCAAGTACGCAGCTTCTCTGGATATGCGCTGCGATGGGGGTCGTACTGGCGTTCGTGGAATTTTTTTATCTGTTCCAAGAAAAAAAGCAGGATTTCTATTTCAGCCTTCCGGTAAAAAAGAGTACCATATTCTGGAGCCGGTATGTACACGGGATACTGCATTTTATGATTCCGTTTCTTATCACGCAGGGAGTCTGCGCGGCAGCATCGGCGGTGAAAGCGCCGGGGCTTCTCCCATATGCATGGCAGTATCTGTACCGGAGCGTAGGAGTCTTTACAGCCGCGTTCCTGCTCTTTTACCATATTGGAGTCCTGGCCGCCGTGGTTTCAGGAAGGTTTGCCTCGGCAGTTCTTACCGCAGCTTTGATTGTATTTGGAGGACAGATTCTATTTGAAGACATCCTTCCCGGACTTGCAAAATGCTTTTTCGCCTCTTTTTACCGGATACCGTTTTTGGAAGATATGGCGGCGCTGGCGCCTTTTACGCTGATGATGAAGCTTGGAGGCATTGGACTTAAGGACAGGGAGGAGGTCTTAAATTACCTTCCGCCAGGTGATCTGGCGGCTTTGGCGGCGGTATGGATCCTTCTTCTGCTTGCGGCGGGTATACGTGCGCACCGGAAACGGAAGACAGAGACGAC
>CAMNWW010000046.1 GCA_946566415.1 uncultured Lachnospiraceae bacterium
CGCTTTATTTCAATTGTTCCCATAAAATCATCCTACCAATACTTTTCCTGCTTCCAGATTTTCTTTCCCTGTTGAAACAACGCAAGATATTCTATTTTCTGTTCTACGGTCCTTGCAATACTTTTTGCCCTGCTTTGAGGCATTTCCGTGTAAGAAACAAGCATTTCTTCCACTTCCAAAGGAAAATCACTCAGCCTTTCCAAGTCGACCATGTCTCTTTGCCGCACATAACGAAGCATCCTTACTTCCTTCCTGCTAAAAGAACGCACTGCAATGTCAAGCAGATTGCTTTTATCCGGAATAACCTCTTTATCATAAAACAGCGCATTCCCAGTGTCAAAAATAGGCGCCATACCTACTATCTCGTGCCTGACGGGATCATACAAAAATCCAAAATTATTAAAATGTCTGTCTGTGTTCGTTATAATAAAATCCGTCATAATCGTATATTCCAATTGTCTGCGGACCGTACCGGCATTTATTCCCAGCATCGCCGCCTGCCCGATGAGAGACTCATATACCGAAACCTCATTGGGTACCTTATAATTCTTGATCAACTGATATGCCGGAATAAACTCCAATTCTTCAGAAGTAAACAACGGATTTAAAGAACATGGAACTTCTTTTCCCTCCAAATGCACTCTCTCTATCCCATATGGAACATAATTCTCCCATCCAAGACTTTTATGCATTCTACAGGCAATCACTTCATTCACTGACTGTTGCCCGTAATCACTGACATTCACCTTCATCAAATAGCGGATACCCTCTTTTATCACCCACTTTTTTTTCATCTCTCCATTTACGGAAGAAGACGGCGAGAACTTAGAAATATACTCGTCCATATCTATTTTTTCCGATTCAGTCAGCATACTGCCAAGCTCATCTGAAAATTCATTTTCATAAAAATTTAAGTCTTTCCAGTATAATTCTTCTCCGACAGGCTGCACCCAATAATGATCCGTAAGACTTAAGCCATATGCCGACAACATCAAAGACAGGCTGCTTTCTTCCCCAAGTCGTCCAAGCACCTGTTGTATTCCTCTTCTGGAATCTGGAATTGCCCGCATTTCCCACCATTCAATGAGTCCTCCGCCGTCAGCGCTACATCCGACAGGAACCTCTTTCGGAAGATAGACTTCCAATATATATTCTATTTTTCCGGATCTTGCGTCTATCTGAACCATCGCCACATCCAGATCTTTATGCTTTAACACATATAAGGCCGAGGATACGGCAAAATCATCCCTCACATTCTCTTCTTTTTGCTTCATTTCATCTGCCTTTTCCCTTACTTCGCACTGTTTTTACATAGTATAGCACAATCGCCTCATAATAAAAAGTGAGGAAGAAATTTATTTTCCTTCCTCAACGCTTTACGACATAATATATTTTGCGGTATGCTATACTAAGACTATGTACTCAGGAAGGAGGTAGGCCCCATGAAAAAAGCAGAATCTTTTTTCTTTTACCTTGGCTGCGCTATGCTTGCAAGTGAAATTATAAAACAGCTCCTTTTGACCTTTGTGGCAGGCGGCGGTCACTACGATTGGTGGTATTTCCCTTTCCAGCTCTGCAGCATACCCATGTATCTTCTCACGCTTTACCGGTATCTGAAATCTTCCTATGCCCGTCAGATCGTCCTGACCTTTTTTATGACTTACAGCCTTCTGGGCGGTATCGCCGTTTTCTTTGACACCAGCGGAATGCACTATTCCCTCGCCGTCCTGACAGTGCACTCCTATCTCTGGCATGTCCTTCTGATTGCCGTTGGAGCATTTTCCGGTATCATATTACTTCGGAACGCCCGCCTTTCCATCAGGCTGTTCCTTTATGCGTCTTTGCTATATGGCGTCTGCTGCCTGATCGCTTCGTTTTTGAACTGGAGTATTTCTCCTTTTGGGGATATCAATATGTTCTATATCAACCCGGTTTTCCGGATGAATCAGGTATTTTTCCGCCGCATCACCGATCACTTCGGAAATTTTGCCGGAATTGCCGGGTATCTGACGGGAACTGTACTTGGCGCCTCCGTCTTGTACCTGCTGTGGAATACGGTCCAGAGGACATGGTTCAGAAACACTGCTTTCCTGTCAAAAGAGTAATATCAATATCCCCGAATCCTGTCTTCTTCATCATCCGTCGTATTTTCTACTTTTCGGATCTCCACTTTATAAGAGACTTTGTCGCTGACCTTCACCTCTACCGTATCTCCTGACCGGTGCCCGAAGATCGCTTTCCCAAGAGGAGACTCCGTGCTGATATATCCGTTCAGGGAGTTCCCGCGGATAGAAGTAACCAGTTTATACGTCTCCTCTTCATCGTCCTCCGGGAAATATACCGTAATCCGGTTATTAATTCCCGCGACTCCGTCCTCAGACTCATCCGATACAATCACCGCCGTTTTCAACATCTTTTCCAGATAACGGATCCTGCTTTCATTTTTATTTTTGAACTGCTTTGCCGCATGATATTCAAAATTTTCACTTAAATCCCCGTGGGCGCGGGTTTCTTTTACTTCTTCAATAGCCTGTTTGCGCACCACAAGCTTTCTGTGATCGATTTCTTCCTGAATCTTCTTTACATCACTTTTCGTAAGCTTTTCCCTCATGTCCGACCTCCCGCCGAATTTTCGTGGCAAAAAATATTGTGTTAAAAATACCATAAAAAATTATACTGAATTCGGCGGGACTTATCAACAGATTTCTTTACAAGATATTTTATTCTCTTTTCGATAAAAATATATAAAAGTACAAAGTTTTTACTCAATTTTATTAAAAACTTTTGACTTAACAGAAGTTTTTGGATATACTAACACCAAAGGAGGAGATAATATGATTGTCAGACACCACTATCTACGTATGCTGAATACTTACCGCAACGTGCCGCTGGTAAAAGTACTTGCGGGAATCCGGCGCTGCGGCAAATCTACTATTTTAGAGATGCTCAAGGAAGATTTAATAAAGGACGGCGTTCAGCCCAATAACATTATCAGTATTTGTTATACCTCGGATGATTTTTACGACGGTATGAACGACAAGGATATGTATAATGGGATCAAAAGAGAAATGACTGATGACAAACGATACTATCTTTTGCTCGACGAAGTACAGGAAATCCCTGGCTGGGAGAAAGCTGTCAACAGTCTGCTTGAAAATGCCAATACAGACATATATGTTACCGGCTCCAATTCTAAATTGATGTCAAGCGAAATATCCACCTACCTGACAGGGCGTTATATTTCTATTCCTGTATTTACGCTTTCTTTTGCCGAGTATATGGAATTTAAGAAACCAAGCGCACGCACGCCCAAAGAGTTGTTAAATGAATATATCCGAATGGGTGGATTCCCGATCGTCGCGCTCGGTGGTTTTGACGAAAGGACCGCTTATCAGATCGTCGAAGGCATCTACACCTCCGTCATCACCAGCGATATCACAAGACGGCACAGTATCACCAATTTTGATCTTTTTAACCGTGTAGTAAAGTATGTGGTGGAGAATGTAGGAAAGACTTTTTCCGCCAACGCGATCGTCAAGTTTTTAAAAAGCGAAGGACGCTCTCTCTCGATAGAATCCGTGTACAATTATCTGGAATGGCTTGAAAAGGCTTTTGTGATCTACCGCTGTCCAAGATATGATCTACAAGGAAAATCCTTGCTGAAAACACAGGAGAAATTCTATCTCGCAGACGCTACCCTCAAATACTGCATACTGGGCTTTAATCCGAAATCCATTGCCGCCATGCTTGAAAACATCGTGTACTTTGAGCTGTGCAGAAAAGGCTATACGGTTTATATCGGCAAGAACGCGGCGAAAGAAATCGACTTTGTTGCATCACGACGCGACGAACGTATTTATGTCCAGGTATGCCGCAATCTGCCGGAGGATTCTGACCGTGAGGTCGCAGGTCTCCTTGAAATCAGGGATCACTATCCCAAGTATGTTGTATCGCTTGACGAATTTGCCACCGGCAACATCAAGGGCGTAAAGCTCATGCATTTAGCCGATTTCCTGTTGATGGATACGTATTAAATTACATCTGATAATATATGAAGGCACCGGAAATCTTCTGTTTTTCCGGCGCCTCGCCATATCCCCTTACATAAACAGCCGGCGGATATCGTTATACATTACAAATACCATCAATCCTAAAAGCAGGACCATTCCTGCCAAATGAACGTAGCCTTCCTTTTCCGGCGGCACCCGTTTCCCCCGCACCAGCTCTGCCAGAATGAATATAAGCCTCCCTCCATCCAAAGCCGGGATCGGGAGCAGATTCATAACGCCCAGGTTTGCGGAAATCAAGATCGCCAGTCTGAGCATATTGAGAAATACCAGAAGCGCGCCTCCTTCAGAGCTCTCCTCATAGGTAGTGCGGACGACGTCCACCACGCCTACCGGTCCGGAAAGCTGATCCGCTCCCACCTTTCCGGTCAAAAGCTGGCCCAGGCCTTCAATCGTGTAGCTGATCCAGTATTTCACCTCATAGGCTCCGTAAGATATCATCTCCAGGATATTCCCTTTTTCATATCCCGAACTGACAATCCCCATCATATAATATCCGGTTTCGTCCGCCCTCGGCTCCACGACGACCGTCTTTTGCACACCGTCGCGCTCATAAGTAACTTCCACTGCTTCGCCTTGATGCAGTTGATTGTACATTGAGATCTCCCGGAAAATGTGGACTCCTTTCCCATTCAGCGCCACAATCTTATCGCCTGCCAAAAGCCCCGCGCTCTCGGCCGGGGAATCCTCCGTCACGCCGCTGAGATACGGTTTATCAATTCCGACAAATCCAATAAAAACAACAGCGCACAAAAAGGCAAGGATAAAATTAAACACCGGTCCTGCCACAATCACCGAGATTCTTCTAAGCGGCGGTTTCGTGTTAAAGTTCCCTTCCGTTTCATCCTCCGCTTCGTCCTCCCCCATCAGACAGGCGCCGCCGATCGGGAACAGCTTCAGACAATAGTCCGTATTCCCTATTTTTTTGTGCCAGAGAGTCGGTCCCATCCCAATCCAGAACTCACTTACATCGATTCCATTTACCCTGGCAAGAATAAAATGCCCCAGCTCATGGAAAAATACAATAAAACCAAAAATTAAAAGAGCGATGATAATCCCCATCTGTTACCTCCTGCTTTGAATTCTCTCATATGTCGCCGCTTCCGTATCCAATATCTGTTCAACCGTTGGATCCTGAATCGTCCGGTGCATACGCATACAGTCCTCGATCGTTTCTACGATCTCCGGGTACGAAATCTTCCGTTCCAGAAAGAGGCTGACCGCCATCTCATTTGCGGCGTTAAATACAGTTGGAAGGGTTCCTCCCGTCCGCCCCGCCTCGCACGCAAGCTTAAGCCCATAAAAAGTCTCCGTATCCGGCTCTTCAAAATCCAGATGTCCGATTTTCCAGAAGTCCAGCCTTTCCCCGGGAAGGTATCTTCTTTCGGGGTAATAGAGCGCATACTGAATTGGAAGCTTCATATCCGGCGTCCCGAGCTGCGCGATGACCGCCCCGTCTACAAATTCCACCATGGAGTGGATCACACTCTGGGGCTGTATGACCACCTGGATGTCGTCAATTCCCACCCCAAAAAGCCATCTGGCCTCCATGACCTCCAGTCCTTTATTCACCATGGTTGAAGAATCAATCGTGATTTTTCTCCCCATCACCCAGTGAGGATGTTTTAAAGCGTCTTCTACCTGGATATCGCGGAGTTCCTCCTTCTTTTTCCCCCGAAAGGGTCCTCCCGACGCTGTCAAAAGAATTTTATGGATCTCCCCTTTTCTGCCTCCGCGAAGCGACTGGAAAATCGCGCTGTGTTCACTATCCACCGGAAGGATCTTCACCCCCATTTTCTCGGCAAGCGGCATAATGATATGTCCGGCCGTCACCAGCGTCTCCTTGTTGGCAAGGGCGATATCCTTGCCTGCTTCAATCGCGGCGATCGTCGGGCGGATTCCGATCATTCCCACGACCGCAGTCACAAGAATCTCGCTTTCCTCCATAGATGCGATTTCCAGAAGGCCGTCCATACCGCTCACTATCTTCACATCCATATCATGAACCAGAGTTTTAAGTTCTCTTGCTTTCTCCTCGGTCCATACCGCCGCGATACGAGGATGAAATTCCCTGATCTGCCTCTCCATCAGACGGATATTGCCTCCCGCGGCAATCCCGGCTACTTCAATGTCTTTATTTTCTCTTGCGACCTCCAAGGTCTGCGTTCCGATAGATCCGGTCGATCCCAGTATTGCTATCTTCTTCATTACTTTTTCTCCTCTCAGGCTATGGCCGCAGCCAGATAGTAGATCACCGGCGCTGTAAAAATAACGCTGTCAAATCGATCCAGAATTCCGCCGTGCCCAGGAATCAGTTTTCCGTAATCCTTGATATCATGGTTCCGCTTGATCGCGGACGCCGCTAAATCGCCCACCATGGAAATCATTCCTCCGACAAAACAGATCAAGGCGTAGATCTCCCACTTTGCGTCCGCTCCTCCCCATTTCCGGATGGCGAGCGCATATAAAGCGCCCAAAAGCGCCGCGCCCAGAAGACCGCCTACCGCCCCCTCCACTGATTTCTTCGGGCTGAGCTTCGGCGCCATCTTGTGTTTCCCGATAAGGACGCCCACACAGTAGGCGCAGGTATCGCATCCCCAGGAGCATAGAAATACAAGCCCCACAAGGTATAGCCCTTCGGCAAGGAGCCTGGTCTGGTAAATATACGAAAGCATGACCGCCACATAGAACACACCGAAAAACGCCGTCGTAACCTGTTCGGAAACATACTTTGGAAAAGAAAATACATACACCGCCATCAGAGCCACCAGCAGAAGGATTGCAAGCATCAGGATATCTTCCTTTCTGTCAAATCGGAGCAAGGCATAGTAAAGCGCCGCAGCCAGATACCCGACTCCCCCTAATGGGGTTTTCTCAATCCTCACGGCCCGGTATATCTCCATCAGTCCGATCAGGCTAACTACAAGAAGAGTGGCAAACAGGACGTCCCCACCATAAAAAATAGTGGTAAATGCAATGATGACCAATATTATCCCACTGATAAGCCGTGTCTTAAACATCCTCCGGTCCCTCCTTTATCTTTCCGTAACGTCTGTCTCTATTATTATATTGCCAGATTGCTTTTTCTAATTCTTCTTTTGTAAAATCCGGCCAGGGAACCTCTGTAAAATAAAACTCCGTATAGGCAAGCTGCCACAGAAGATAATTAGAAAGCCGCATTTCACCGCTGGTCCGAATCAAAAGATCCGGATCCGGAATTCCATGGGTATCCAGATATGACTCAAATCTCTCCTCCGTCACATCATCGGAACTAAGCCGCCCTTCTTCGCAATCCTTTACCATTCTTCGCATAGCGCGCACCATTTCGTCCCTGCTTCCATAGTTAATCGCGATCTGGAAATTCAGCCCGTCATTATCCTTGGACGCTTCCTCAAGCTCCCGTATCCGTTTCTGGATATCCGTATCCAGCCGCGTGATATCTCCGATCACACGCACACGCATACGGTTTTTTTCCGCCGTTTTCAGGCAGGTTTTCATATAATTGCGCAGCAAAGTCATCAGTGCGTCTACCTCGCCTTTGGGACGGCTCCAATTCTCCGTAGAAAAAGCGTACACCGTCAGGTACTTGACCCCCATCTTATAGGCGTCCTCGCAGATCCGTTCTACATTTTTGCTTCCCTGGGCGTGCCCATAGTTTCTCGGCATTCCTTTCGCCTTCGCCCATCTCCCGTTTCCATCCAATATAATCGCAATATGCTGTGGTACGTTCATAAATGTTTACCTTCTTCTACATAATATAATCTCTGTCTGTGTCAGCTTGAATGCTTCGCAAAAAAGAGGGGCGCAAACCCTGTGCTGCCCCTCCCTGTTATCATCCTTCACCGTACGATACCCTTCCTTTACAGTATATTATACGGTCATTACCTCTTTCGACTTGCCCTCCACCAGCTTATCTACTTCTTTAATGTATTTGTCAGTCAGCTTCTGCAGGTCGCTCTCCATATCCTTAATCTCATCCTCTGAAATGTCTGTCCCCTTCAGTTTCTTGAAGGAGTCGTTCCCGTCGCGGCGGATATTGCGCACAGCAACCTTTGCCGCTTCCCCTTTTTTCTTAACGTCCTTTACCAGCTCTTTTCTGCGTTCCTCCGTAAGTTCCGGGAATACAAGGCGGATAACTGAGCCGTCGTTCGTCGGGTTAATACCGATATCGGACATCTGGATCGCCCTCTCAATATCCCGGATGATCTTCTTCTCCCACGGCTGGATCTGAATCATCCTGGCTTCCGGGACCGAGATGTTCGCTACCTGCTGAATCGGCGTCGGCGACCCGTAGTAATCGACCGTAAGCTTATTCAAAATATTCGGGTTAGCACGCCCCGCACGGATGGAAGCAAGCTCTTCATCCAGATTCCTCATAGTCTTCTGCATCTTGTCCTCGTATACATTTAGCCTTTCATTCATTTATGTTACCTCCTCTATCTTGGCGTCCCTACACAGTCACTTTCGTTCCGGTAAAGGTTCCGCTTATAGTCTCAACAATACTGTTCTTTTCGTTCAGTCCAAATACAAGCATAGGCATTTTGTTCTCCAGGCACATGATAGAGGCTGTCAGATCCACGGCCGCAAGCTTCCTGTCAATGACTTCCTGTATTGAGATTTCATCGAATTTCTTTGCCTGCGGATTCACCTTCGGATCACTGTCGTAAATTCCATCGATCGCCTTTGCAAGCAGCATCGCATCCGCTTCAATCTCAATCGCCCGAAGGACCGCTCCTGTGTCCGTAGAAAAATACGGGTGTCCCGTACCTCCCGCAAAAAAGACCACTTTTCCTGCGTCAAGCGCCGAAAGCGCCGCGTCCTTGGAAAACAGAGCGGTGAACGCACCGCATACAAACGGGGTAAACACCTCTGTCTGCATCCCGACATGCCGGAAAATGTCGGAGACATAAATACAGTTCATGACCGTGGCGAGCATCCCGATCTGATCCGCCTTGGTCCTGTCTATCGTCTCGCTGGTCCTTCCTCTCCAGAAATTCCCTCCCCCGGTGACTACCGCGACCTGGATTCCCTGATCTGCGATCTGCTTTACCTGCTTAGCCACCCCGATACAAGTCGCCTCGTCAAAACCTGTCTTTTTATCGCCTGCCAGAGCCTCCCCGCTTAATTTTAAAAGAACTCTTTTCATCTTCTTTTGCTCCTGTTGTATATGTTCTCAGATATCTCTTTATACCTAATTTAGAGTATATCATACCTGATTTTAAAATGGAAGTTTTAATTCACGCCTTTTTCACCTTCTGCGTCTTCTCAGGAAGCTGTGCAAGCAGGATTGCCGTAAACATCAGCATGCAGCCGGATATCTCCCGCGCCTTAAGATTCTGCCCCAGAACGAGCCACCCGGAAAGAACGGAAAATACAGATTCCATGCTGAGTATCAGAGAGGCCACTGTAGGATCGATTCCTTTTTGCGCTACGATCTGTAAGGTGTAGCCGACGCCGCTGGAAAGGACGCCCGCATAGAGAAGGGGCGCCGCTGCCGCTATCATCTGTGACAGAGACGGCTTTTCAAACAGCAGCATAGGAACCGCCGACACCGCTCCGGTCACAAAAAACTGGATACAAGACATCTTTATTCCGTCCACAAGCGGCGAATAGTGGTCGATGAACATAATATGTAAGGTAAATACTGCGGCACATAAAAGGACAAGAAAATCCCCTTTCCCGATGGTAAATTTTTCTGTGATGCACAGCAGGTACAGACCTGCCGCCGCAATAACGACACTGACCCATAACTTAAGTCCCGCCCGCTTTCCAAGGAAAAATCCACAGATCGGCACCAGAACAATATAGAGCGCCGTAATAAAACCGGCCTTCCCTACCGTAGTGTACTGGATTCCTATCTGCTGCAGATTCGATGCCGTACATAAGGCCAGGCCGCACAGCACACCGCCGCATAACAGATCCCGGTTTTTCCAGCCGGCCGCTTTATCCGCTTTCACCCCATCCTGTTTTTTCCCGTTCGTTTTATCAAAAAGGCAGATTACAGGAAGAAGAACGATTCCTCCCATCAGGCTTCGGACGCTTGTGAAGGTAAATGGACCGATATAATCCATTCCTACGCTTTGAGCGGTAAACGCAGTCCCCCAAATCAGCGCGGTCAAGAGAAGCATAATCATATTCTTGATCTTCATCTTTTTCATACCTCTCGCCGTTTGTCCAGCTCATGCTCATAGAGCTTGCTCTCGTCGCTGATAATAATTGTGCCCGCGCCGACGACGCTGAAAAATTCGATCAAAAGCACGTGCCGCATCCGGCCGTCCAAAATATGCGCCCGATTCACTCCTGCCTTCGCCGCCCGGATCCCATAATCTACAAGCTGGCCAAACTCATCCGGGAAATTGCGTTCAGCTTTAATTTTCTCTACCTCCGGCACGGTAAGGCGGGAGTATACTTCACTTCGGCTCTCGTCCTTGAACACCCCGGGATAACGTGACAGATAAATCAGCTTATCCGCCTGCATCTTTTCCGCGATCTCCAGCGCCGTGTCCCTTGGGTCAATATATTCCGTCTCATTATCGATATCATTCGGCACAATCACCGGAATATAATCGTTATCCAGAGTCATATTCAATGTCTGTACATCCACGCCGCAGATACCCACCGCCTTGACGCCGCACAGTTCTAAAAGCTTTGCGATCCGCTTATTCTCCCGAAACTTGTCCATGCCCATACGGGTATCATGAACCACGATCGGCCGCATTCCTATACTTTTAAGGAGAACAATATCCTTCATCAGGCGGTTTTCCTCCACTCCGCTCAGCCACTCGCCGCATCCATATTCTATGACGATCGTCTTCTGGTTAAAATCCCTGATATACGGCAGCGCGTCGATCAGGATCGCCGCCTTTTGCTCCACCAATTCCAAACTATTTTCCATCTTACATTCTCCTCTGATAATATGCCAGAAGCTCCTTAAGCGTAGCAATATCTTCCTTGATCTCCTTGCCGTCGTCCGTATCGCCTACCAGAACGCGTTTCTTCTCTGTCTCAAACATCTCGGAATTGGACTCGATATCCTTATTCTCTTCCAGAACTTTCTCTACACTTTCAAACGGCTGATGCGCCTTGATACGCATCCCATGGGAATTATAGATCAAAGTGTATCCCGCGATCCCCGTCGTCTTATGATATGCCTTGCTAAGTCCCCCGTCAATAACGATCAATCTGCCGTTCGCCCTTACCGGTTCCTCTCCCTCGCCCGTCCGCACCGGGGTGTGTCCGTTGATGATATGGG
>CAMNWW010000047.1 GCA_946566415.1 uncultured Lachnospiraceae bacterium
CGGTAGCGCCGTTCTCAGCGGCAACTCTCATTTCAAGGTTCTTCTTTGTGCTGTCAGTTACAACTTCGCCCAAAAGTTCAGCGAACTTAGCAGCATGTTCAGCTTCTTCATAAGCAGCTTTCTCCCAGTAAAGACCGATTTCCGGATAACCTTCTCTGTGAGCGACTCTTGCCATAGCAAGATACATACCGACCTCTGAGCACTCGCCGTTGAAGTTAGCTCTTAAGTCTTCGATGATGTCTTCGCTTACTCCCTGAGCAACACCTACAACATGCTCGGCAGCCCAGCTAAGGCCTTCGCTCTGCTCTGTAAACTTCTCCGGACCAACGCCGCACTGCGGACATTTCTCCGGTGCAGTCTCTCCTTCATAAACATAGCCGCATACTGAACATACAAATTTTTTCATACTTTTGTCTCCTTTTCTTTTATGAATATTTAATTTTAAATCAGTAATAGTTACTGATATTAAATTAGCATACTTAACGAGGCTTGTCAACAGTTCTTATTAAAAATTTTAAGAATCTTCCCGGCACTCATTACAAAGCCCGGTAAAAAGTATGGAGTAGGCCTCGATTTTCCCGTCAAAGTCTTTTGATGCAAGACGGCGGATTTCCGCTATATGACCGGGAGCCATATCCATGACTTTACCACAGCGTCTGCAGCAAAAATGGCAGTGCGGTTCAGTGTAAGCGTCAAAACGTACACTGCCGTCTGCGGTGATGATTTTATTCACATCTCCTAGGTCAGCAAGCAGATTCAAATTGCGGTAGACGGTCCCCAGGCTGATATTCGGGAATTCTTTCCTCACATGCATATAAACGGTATCTGCTGTTGGATGGGCCGTGGTGGAAACCAGGTAATCTTTGATAGCCTCTCTTTGTCTGCTGTATTTTAGATTTGCCATTGCCATCCTCCTTTTCTACATTAGTAATGATAATAGTTATCAAAATCAGAATAAAAGAAAATTATAAACTTGTCAATATAATCAGAGAAAAAAATTTTTCCAGTGAATATATTACATAAATGTGTCAATACTGTTAAAAATAGATGTAACAATTAGTAACAAATATGTCGAATGTAATGGTGGAAATGTAAGAAAAACAAAGAGCATGACGAACGAAAAATATGAAAATAGCTTGACAATATGAATAAACGTTGATATAATATCAGCGTAACAAATGTAACAATTCTGTAATATTTACAAAAGATAAGAATTCATAAAGGAGGGAGATTTATGCATTCTAATCTTAGGAAAGGATTGTTCCTGGTTACAGTTCTAGGAGCAGTATCGATTCCGGCAAGTCCGGTATTGGCTGCGGATGAATGGAATCTGGCATCGGAAAATAGTATGCCAGGCGTAGGAATTGAAGCGGTATTAAATGATTGTATTTCACAAGATAAAGATATCAAAGTAGAAGATTATTTAGTGCCGACAAACAAGGGTGAGTATTTAGATATGGCGTTTGCCGACGTAACAAGCTTCTTATATATAAGAAGTGAACCGACCAAGGAAAGTGAGTATGTCGGAAAACTCTACCCGGGTTATGCGGCGAAGATCACAGGTCCGGTCGGAGAATGGACCCCTGTAGAATCGGGAGGCGTGACTGGATATGTAAAGACCGAATTCATTACGGTGGGTCAGAAGTCAGAACAGTTTGCGGAGGAGCTTATCGCGCAGGCGGAAAGTGAAGGGCGTGAGGATGCATTTACCTATGCGGAATCACGGGAAGCGGAAGAGGCGAGACTTGAGGCGGAAGCAGAAGCGGCCGCACAGCAGGCCGCGGGCGGCCAGGCAATAGCGGATTATGCCTGCCAGTTTATCGGAAATCCTTACGTATGGGGCGGGACGAGCCTCACAAACGGGGCGGACTGTTCCGGATTTGTGCAGTCTGTGTTCGCACAGTTCGGAATCAGTCTGCCGAGAACTTCGTATGATCAGAGAGGAGTCGGCGTGGCAGTCAGCTATGACCAGGCCATGCCCGGTGATATTATTTGTTATGACGGGCATGTAGGAATTTATATTGGGGACGGTCAGATTGTCAATGCGCAAAATCCGGCGCAGGGAATCGGAATATCGCCGGCGGGGTATACGACGATTCTGAGTGTACGAAGAGTGTGGTAAAAAATTTACAAAAGTTTAAAATGTCAGATAAAGAAATCCGGAAAATAATTTCCGGATTTTTAAAATGGTAAATTTACCGTCGAATCCCATATGCAAAATGTACAAAAAGGTAAAATCCTGTAAATTTGAATAAAAAGAAGTTATCATAGTTATCCACACCAGAAAAGCCAAAAAAGGTGGAAAAACCGACAATCCTCTATAGTTATCCACGTTATCCACATAAAAACATACGTTTTTGGGGGAAAACTCAAGAATAAAAGTAAACAAATGTTTTGGAGGAATTTTATAAAAATCGGAGTATGTCGAAAAAAAATGAAAAAAATGTTGACTTTTGAGTATTCAAAATTAAGAAAAAATTGGGAGAATAAGTCAGAATAAATAAGGGGAATAATACAAAATATAGAAATATGTTAAATCGATGTAAACACGGATGGTAATAAAATTGTAATTATTTCAATAAATTTCAAACGATACCGGTTGTCAATGAAAAAGAGAAGTATTATAATAGGGAATACGAAAAACAAAGGAGGAGTTATAATGGCAGAAGTAAGTAAGACAATGACGATTGGCGAATTGCTTCGTACAGCTCCGGAAGCGGCTCCTGTCTTGATGGAAGTCGGGATGCACTGTCTTGGATGTCCTGCTTCGCAGGCAGAGACGCTGGAGGAAGCGGCGATGGTCCATGGACTGGATGCGGGACTGCTTGTTGAGAAGATCAACGCGTTTTTAGCTGCGAATGCATAAGCTATGCATAAGATACCGCAAGGTATAAGATTTAACATGAAGGACGGTTTCCATCTGGAAACCGTCCTTTTTCCAAATTATAATGTTCCAAGAGTCTGTATCGCGTTCCTCGCAAAAACCACGTCAAAATGTTCCTCGAGGAAGGCAAGGGAGGTGCTGCTGCCGGGTCTTGAAGAGCCATATTCTGAAAGCATATTGCAGATTCGGTTAAAATCAGAGGGAGCCAGATCTGAGCACGTCAGTGCAAGAATGAAACTTCCGTCAGCAGGATTCTTATATAATGTGTTGGCCCCCTGGTACATGTCGGCCAGAAGGTGGGCGGCCTGGATCACGCCGTCCAGAGTTACAAATGAGAAAAACCGGATAGCGGGCGCGCCTTCATGGGATTCATCCGATTCTTTGCCGTCAGTTTCCGAGGGAGCGTTCCTGGTATCGGAAAGATCCGTTACAGCATCGGTCACATGGCGGAGGATATCCAGAAATTCATCGGCGCCTTCCAACTTCTTGAGCCGTTCCAGCATTGAGGGGCGATGTTTAGCGCTCCCCTGAGGAGAAGGAGAGAACTTGGAAAAACGGGTGTCAAGTTCATCGGGATCCTCTACCTTCGTGATAATAAGTACGATGGAGTCTGAAGAAGCCGGGATAGCTTCGATCATAAGCGGAATGTTCTCCGCTTCAAACCCAAATTCGTAGGCGGCCTGCTGCATCATATCGTGAAAAAGTGATTTTGCTTTCTCGGTTCCGTATGCCAGTTCGCTTAGCTTTAGCTCGCGCGCCGCAAGATCGGCACGTGTCAAAGTACAGCGGATCTGGTTCTCATTGATCTTCTCAATCTTCATACATATCACTTCCTGTCACTGTTAAAATTAATTTTAAATAATCAGTATTAGTATAAACAAAAAACAGCGAGATGTAAACAAAATAAAAAAAATACTTGCAATAAATTAAAAATTTTTTTATAATGGGTCTACAAGGAAATAGAGATAACGACCTGTTTCAAATATACAGTAAAGTCTTAAGAGCAGTTTAAACGCATTTCGCACACAAGCGTCTAAGAGCAACTAAGTCATATCTGACCGATTTTCAACAAAACCTGAAGAATATAACCAGGACCTTTGGCTGATTCTATTTTCTTGCCGACGGAAAGGGCAGGAATAGTATATCACAATGCACAGCCGGGATGGCAGCTCTTTGCCGTAAAAATGGCCGGGGTCCGTAATAAGGGGAAATTATGGACAAAGAAGACAGGAGCTATCAAGAACTGTTTGCAGAGCTTACCCGATATGAACGCTCTGGCATAGTGATGCAGATTGATGGAACTCCGGCGAGTCCAATGCAGATTGTCTCCGCCCATATGGTGCGGGAAGACGATGTTTATATGCGTGATTACATTATGGATGAAAATGGAATAGTCCAGGAACTTGATTTTTACAAGATCAAAATGAAGAAAGATTCAGGAAAATAGTGCGGTTTACGGCCTCTCGATGAAAGCTGTTGAAATAGTGAAGGAAATTTGCACAAAAGGCGTGAAATGTGATATACTATTAAAGATTATCAGTTTTTACGACATTTACCATCAGCAGGAGGTGCGGCGTGGACGAAAGAGAAACAACAGGAAGAAGAGTATACTCTGATTCTGAGCAGAATAAAGGAACAAAAAGAAGGCAGGCTAAGCCCGAAAGAGATACGGTCCGCTCCAAAGGAACAGGGGAGACTCGTAAAAGCATCCGTACGGACGAGCCCAGGCGCAGAGAAGGGCAAGTCAGGAGCAGGAGGACAGACTCGCAAGGAGATGCGTCAAAGATAAAGACCAGGCGCACCCAGACGGGGGACAGACCCGCAAGAAAGCGGAGCGAGAGTTCGGGATATGACGAGCCGCAGGCAGGCGCAGAAAAAAGAAGCGCAGGCTCAAGCAAGAGCGCGGGAGTAAAAAGGAATCCGGCAGCGAAGAGGAGTGCGGGAACAAAAAGAAAAAAGAAAAAGCAAAGGATCCGCATCGGTTTGTTTCTTCTGCTCTTCCTCATCATCGTATTGATTCTCGGCGCCGCAGTGGGGACGGTTCTTTGGAAAAAGTATGGACCGACAAAGGAAACATATGATTTGGACAAGTATTTTGGAATCGAGTCCGAGCGGCAGGCAGGCGTTACGATTGACAATGAGGTGATTACCGCAGAAGGGATGATCGCCGACGGACAGGCATATCTCTCCTACGAGGCGGTCAGGGATCATCTGAACGACCGGTTTTATTGGGATGCGAATGAGAATATTCTGCTGTATACACTGCCTCAGGCGATGGTACGCGTAGACGTGGGAAGCAAGGACTACACTATTTCAAAGGACACTAAGAGCGAAGACTATGTCATTTTAAAAACAGAAGGAAGTAAAGCATATATTGCATTAGACTTTGTACAGCAGTACACAAATTTGGACTATAAGGTCTACCAGAAGCCGGACAGGATCATGATCATCAGCGAGTGGGGTGAGATTAAGACAGCGGCTGTAAAACGCGGGACCCAGGTACGTTACCGCGGCGGTGTAAAAAGCCCGATCCTTAAGGAAGTTAAAAAGGGTGAAAAGCTTATCGCCATCGAGGACGAGGGCGATTGGAAGAAAGTTCGTACGGAGGACGGGCTGATAGGATATGTTCAGAGTTCTAAGCTGAGGAGCGAGGAGACGGAGACCATCGACAGAGACTTTACAGAAGAAGAATTTACTAGTATCCGGAAGGATAAGACGATCAATCTGGTCTGGCATGTTGTCACAAATCAGACGGCCAACAGTTCTGTGCTGGAGGCGATCGCTAATACAAAAGGGCTGACGACATTATCGCCTACCTGGTTCAGCGTTGCGGATAATGATGGAAATCTGAATTCGCTTGCCAGTTCTGAATATGTGAACTATGCACATCAGTCAGGAATTGAAGTCTGGGGCCTGGTCGATAATTTCAGCGATGAGATAGATCAGATGGAACTTTTAAGCCACACATCTGCCAGGGAAAATTTGGAAAATCAGTTGATTTCTCAGGCGCTGCAGACGGGCCTTGACGGGATTAATGTGGATTTTGAATTGATTCCTGAGAATGCAGGAGAGCATTTCATCCAGTTTATACGGGAACTGTCCGTAAAGTGCAGACTGAATAACCTGGTGTTGTCTGTGGATAATTATGTGCCGATGGGATACAATCAGCAGTATCACAGAAAAGAACAGGGGATCGTTGCCGATTATGTCATAATTATGGGTTATGACGAACATTACGGCGGTTCTTATGAGGCGGGTTCCGTGGCGTCCTACGGGTATGTGAAAAATGGGATTGAGGAAACCCTAAAAGAGGTGCCGGCCCAAAAGGTCATTAATGCGATGCCGTTTTATACACGCCTTTGGAATGAGGTTCCTAAGACAGAGGAGGAGCTTGCCGAACAGAAAGGAACCGAAGCGGCGGATTATCCGCTGAAGGTGACTAGCGAAGCGCTGGGAATGAAGGCGGCCACGGACCGAGTCAATGACGCGGGGGCGAACCTGATATGGGACGACACCGCGAAGCAGAATTATGCGGAGTGGGAAGGGACGGATGGATCCACATACCGGATCTGGATGGAAGATGCGGCGTCCCTGGAAGCAAAGCTGCAGCTTATGAAGGATAATAAGCTTGCCGGCACGGCCGGCTGGAGGCTTGGACTTGAGACTCCGGATATCTGGGAGCTGATCGTAAAATATGTCAATTAAACAGCCGTTTCAGAGAAACAGAGTATACCAGGGAACCTTCCTTGCATATATTGATAAAAATATATGCGGGGAGGTTCTTTTTTTGCGCAGGAAAGATACGGATAAGAAGAAAAGGCTGTCCGCTCTGTTTCCCTCCATCGAGAAAATAAAATGGCTGGCGGCGCTGATCCTTCTGGCAGGGATCATTTGCGGGAGCTATACCTTGAGCCGATACGTGGCCGGGGAACAGGTGAAAAAACGGGAGGCGGCGGTGATCATCGACCCAGGCCACGGCGGGCAAGATCCAGGAAAAATCGGGGTTAACGGTGCAAAAGAAAAGGATATCAACCTGGAGATCGCGTTGAAGGTGAAAAAATATCTGGAAAAAGAAAAGATAACAGTCATGCTTACCCGGAAAACGGACGAGGGCTTAGAAAGCGCAGGGGCATCAAATAAGAAGATTGAGGATATGAAAGCGCGGGTCCATATGATTAATGAAGTGAAGCCGCGTCTTGTGGTAAGTATCCATCAGAACAGCTATCAAACGGAGGATGTAAAGGGGGCGCAGGTATTTTATTACGTACATTCAAGCGAAGGAAAGGAAATAGCAGAAAGCATGCAGGAGATACTCCGCATGCTGGATCCGGACAATAAGCGGAAAGCGAAAGCGAACGATACATATTATATGCTGAAGCGGACGGAAGTTCCGACGATCATTGTAGAGTGCGGTTTTTTAAGCAACTGGGAGGAAGCTGAGAAATTGACGGATGAGAAATACCAGGAGCAAATGGCAGAGACGATCGCTAAGGGAATTATGGAAAATCTAAAAAAGTAGTGTTTTTAGGTATGGCACAGGGACTTCGCCAAGAAATAAAAATTGCCACAATTAGCGGATAATGGTATAATGTACATTATGAAAACTCGAATATACAAAATAGATCGAAATCGAATAGACCAGGAAATCATCGAACAGGCCGGAGTGATATTGAAAAACGGCGGGCTGGTCGCGTTTCCGACGGAGACAGTCTATGGACTGGGGGCGAATGCGTTAGATGAAAGGGCAGCGGAAAAAACATATGCCGCAAAGGGACGTCCGTCGGATAATCCGTTGATCGTGCATATCGCAAGGCTTGAAGAGCTGGACGGAATCGCCGCAGATATTCCTTTGGCGGCAAAGCTTTTGGCAGATAATTTCTGGCCCGGGCCGCTTACCATGATTTTCCGTAAAAATGAAAGGGTTCCTTACAAAACGACCGGTGGGCTTGATACGGTCGCTGTCAGGATGCCGGAGAATGAGATTGCCAGGGAGTTGATCCTGGCAGGCGGCGGCTATATTTCTGCGCCCAGCGCCAATGCGTCGGGGCGGCCGAGTCCTACGACGGCAAAGCATGTGGAGACGGATTTGGACGGCAAGATAGACATGATCCTGGACGGCGGAAGCGTCGACATTGGCGTGGAGTCAACGATTGTGGATATGACGGTGATTCCGCCCATGATACTGCGTCCCGGTGCGGTGACCAAGGAAATGCTGGAGCTGGTGCTGCCGGAAGTGGCTGTGGATGAGACTTTGCTTACGGATGACAGCGCCTGCCCGCCGAAGGCGCCGGGAATGAAGTACCGCCATTATGCGCCGAAGGCGGAGTTGATTATTGTGGAGGGCAGTCCGAAGGAGGCGGTAAAGGCTATTCGGCAGATTGCATATGAGCAAAGCCGTCTTGGGTATCAGATAGGAATTATTGCCACAAGCGAGACGATAGATCTGTATACAATTGGAATTGTAAAAAATATCGGTCCGAGGGAGAACGAAAAGGCTGTGGCGCGGAGTCTTTACAAGATTCTTAGGGAATTTGATGAGGAAGACGTTCAGTATATTTACAGCGAGGCGTTTCCAAAGGCGGGGATAGGGACTGCTCTGATGAACCGCCTGGGGAAAGCAGCCGGGCATCATATTATCCGGGCGGAGGACATCACTTGCCTTCAGAAATACAGGAAGATTGTGTTCGTCAGCAACAGCGACAATTGCCGGGCGCCTATTGCGGCGGCTCTCATGAGAAAACAGCCCCTTCTCCAGGAATACCAGATATTTTCACGAGGAATGGTGGTGCTGTTTCCAGAGCCCTTAAATCCGAGGGCGGAAGAATTGATGAAGAGACATGATATCGCTTGGGACGGCTATGAGACGATTGCGTTTCCAGAGGGAATTTCCGGAGAGGACACGCTTGTTCTTACAATGCAGGAATCTCAGAAAAGCAAGATAGAAAGTGATTTTCCGGAATTTACAGATGTATTTACACTGCCGGAATATGTGGGGGGAGGAGAGGAGATACCTTCTGTTTATGGGCAGACAGAGGAACAGTATGAATATATGTACGAGCTGCTTCTGGCCTATGTTACACGGGTCGCGCAGCGGCTCAATGACGAGGCGAAAAACCGCAGCCGGTTTTAATGGACGGAATGATTTTACAAGAGGAGGAAATCAATGAGCGGGAAAAGGCAGGATTATATTACTTGGGATGAGTATTTCATGGGAGTTGCACTGCTGTCTGGAAGAAGGTCTAAAGATCCGAATACGCAGGTGGGATGCTGCATTGTGAGCGCAGATAATAAGATTTTATCTATGGGTTATAATGGGCTGCCGCGGGGCTGTTCAGACGATGAATTTCCGTGGAAAAGGGAAGGAGAGCCGCTTGAGACAAAGTACGTGTACACTGTGCACAGTGAATTGAACGCAATTTTAAATTATGGAGGCGGAAGCCTTGCGGGAGCTAAGCTGTATGTATCGCTGTTTCCATGCAATGAATGTGCGAAGGCGATTATCCAGTGCGGGATCAGCGAGGTAATCTATGACAGTGATAAGTATGCGGACACCCATTCTGTAAAAGCGTCAAGATTAATGTTTGCACGCGCTGGGGTCGCGTGCCGCAGATATGAGCGGACGGGACGGGAGATCGTGATTGAAGTGTAGTCTAATATGAGTCCCGAATACTGCATTCCCGCGAAGCGACGAGCCAAGTGGACATGCTTGCATGTACATTTGGCGACAGCCGCGAGGTATTTGACTCGGGACTCGTGAACTTAATCGCCTATCCGGCGATGTGGTTTAAGAGGTATAGGAATAAAATCATAAAACAGCGATATAATAGAATAAAAGATAGTCCATACTCAGAAAGGATATTGGTTAGATGGAGAAAAAAAGACCTCCGTTATTAGTTAATTTTATTGTACGCGCTGTTGTCGGGATGGGAATTATATTTTTCGTGAATCAATTTCTTGACTATAGGAACATACCTGTTTCTGTGGGTCTTAATGTCATTTCATTCATAACGGCAGGTACGCTTGGAGTCCCGGGGGTATGTCTGCTCTATGGAGTTATGTTTTATCAACTTATGTAAGTGTTACCCAAAACTAATTTTTTTCCTCAAAAGCTATAGACAGAAAAATTTTTTGATATTATAATACATTCTACAAGAAAGATGTTGTGAGGATTATCAATCAAGAGCATTTTATAGTGCCTGTATTTTGCGGGTATCTGTATCATTAGGGATGTCAGACATCCTTCATTGCCAATTCGGCAGATGATTCAAAAAAAGGAAGAAGGTTTCAAATTTTAAGGCGTTTTGAGACGTCGGAAAGGAGTAAAAAAGGAGCATTAATAGCGAGATTTTGATTTGTGACCCGGAGGATGCTTATGTAAAAAGGCTCGCGGAACTTCTGTTAATGCGAAAGGAGATTTCCGCAGGGGTCAGGATCTGTTCTTCTCCTACAATGATAGACAAGCTGATTGAAGCAGGTCAGGTTCAGGTTTTGTTGGTCAGTGAGGATATCCCGTATGAGGAGCGCAGACAGATCCGGGTGAAGAAACGGATCGTTTTGACCAGGCAGCATTGTGCGGACCTGGGGACAGAAGAACAGGAACTTAGGAAATATCAGCCGGCGGACCGACTGGCGGCAGGAATTTTACAGGTATGCCAGGACGATCCTCTTCCGGTATCGTATACAAAAGGAAGGACGGGAAGAAGAGGAAGGATTCTGGGAGTCTATTCTCCAATCCACCGTATCGGGAAGACGGCATTCGCGCTGAAGCTGGGCAGGATGCTGGCACAGCGGGAGAATGTATTATATCTGAATCTTGAAGCATATGCAGGTATCGGAGGGTATTTTCATGACGGAGACGAACAGGATCTGTCCCATCTTTTGTACTATGCAAGGCAGGACAACAGCGATATCAGTGTGCGGATATCCGCGATTGTCCGACAGATGGGGGGATTGGATTACGTCCCGCCCATGAAGGTATGGACGGATATTAAGTCTGTCGAAGCCGATGAATGGGAACATTTTTTAAAACGTTTGGTTAGGCAGAGCGTCTATGAGACGATCCTTCTGGATATTGGAGATGTGGTATCCGACCTTTTTGCAATGCTTCGGCTGTGCGACTGGATATTGTTCCCTTATACGGGGGATGTATATGCCAGGGCGAAGCTGGAACAGTACCAGTATATGCTCAAAGCGTTCCGGCTGCAAAAGCTGGATGTGCGTACCATTTATATTAATATGGACAAACCAGTCAGACAGGCGGTGCGCGATGCGGCGGACGAATTGAGGAAGCGGACAGGAAAGGGGAAAAGACATGCTGAGGGCGGAGGAACTTCATGAGCAGGTATTGTCCCGAATGGATATGTCGCAGGAAGCATCTGACGA
>CAMNWW010000048.1 GCA_946566415.1 uncultured Lachnospiraceae bacterium
TTTTTTATAATTTCCTCCCCTTTTTTCCGTCCGGGATTCGTGATAGAATAGGAAAGAACAACAAATAAGGATGTGACTTACATATGAATTCACAACAGGTAGATTTCAGCGGCATGAATGTCCGCCGCAGTATCCTCTCCGTAGCGGCTCCTATGCTGGCGGCGCAGGTTCTTAATCTACTCTACAATATTATTGACCGTATCTATATAGGAAAGCTTCCCGGGGAAGGCACCATCGCCCTCGCCGGGCTGGGATTATGCTTTCCCGTGATCACGATGGTAACCGCCTTTGCCAATCTGTTCGGACAGGGCGGCGCGCCTCTTTGCTCAATTGCACGGGGAAGGCAGGACCAGAAAGGCGCGCAGAAGATTATGAATAACGCATGCTTTATGCTGGTGTGTACCGGAATCGTCATTACAGTTTTTGGCATTTTGTTTCATAAGCCCATTTTGTATCTTTTCGGGGCGAGCGACGCTACATATCCTTATGCATCCGGCTACATGAACATTTATCTGCTGGGGACTGTTTTTGTCATGCTGTCCCTGGGACTCAATCCATACATCAACAGCCAGGGATTCGCCCGGGTCGGGATGAAGACCGTCATCCTGGGCGCAGTGATCAATATCATTTTGGACCCCATCCTCATCTTTGCATGCGGCCTGGGCGTCCGGGGCGCGGCGATAGCGACCATCATCTCTCAATTCTGCTCCGCGGTATGGGTACTTTATTTTCTAACCAGGGGACAGGCAGAACTAAAGCTGCGGCTTAGAGGATTTTCTCCGGACCCCGTTTGCATCTGGGAGATCACGAAGCTCGGGACGTCTACCTTTGTCATGAGCTTTACCAACGGTCTGGTGCAGATCGTCTGCAACTCTATGCTCCAGACCTTCGGAGGCGATCTCTATATCAGTGTGATGACCGTCATCAATTCTGTCCGTGAAGTCGCCCAGACTCCGGTCATGGCGATCTCGGACGGCGCTTCCCCGGTCATCAGTTACAATTATGGCGCGAAACAAATAGATCTTATGAAGCGGGCGATCCGTTTTATGACTATGGTATGCTTTGGATATACTCTTGTGATCTGGGGACTTATTTCCGCGTTTCCTGAACTTTTCATACGCATCTTCAATCAGGACTCTGTACTTATTGCAAAGACGGTTCCTTGTATGCATATATATTTTTTCGGCTTTTTTATGATGGCTTTCCAATATACGGGACAGTGTGTGTTCAAATCCCTCAACAAGTCCCGGCAGGCTGTTTTCTTTTCCCTATTCCGTAAGGTCATTATTGTGGCTCCGCTGACCCTCCTCCTTCCTCATATCGGAGGACTCGGTATTATGGGAATCTTCCTCGCAGAGCCGATCTCCAACTTTATCGGAGGGCTGGCCTGCTACGTCACGATGCGGTGTACGGTGCTTTCCCGGCTCACAAAACCCGTGGGATCTGCCGAACAATAACAGGACGATATGATTTTGAAGCCGTAAGACGGCGTACAAGAGAGGAGACTTTTTAATGAATCGACGAAACATATTTGCGGCGGGAATCCGGGACGGAATCCCTATCTGCCTGGGTTACATCGCAGTTTCTTTTACTTTCGGCATCATGGCCAAAAACGCAGGGATCTCTGTGTGGGAAGCAGTCCTCATCTCTGCCTCGAACCTAACCAGCGCCGGACAGTTTGCGGGGCTGTCCCTCATCACATCCGCGTCTTCTTACTGGGAGATGGCTGTGACCCAGCTTGTCATCAATCTCCGTTACTGCCTGATGTCCTGTGCGCTCTCCCAGAAGCTGGATGCCCGTTTTCCTTTTTTCCATCGCTTTTTTGTCGCATATGGGGTAACTGATGAGATCTTCGGTGTCTCGGTGGGAGCAAAAGGAAAACTCAGCCCTTTTTATTCCTACGGCGTCATCAGTGTCGCCGCTCCGGGCTGGGTACTGGGAACCTTTCTGGGTATCGTATCCGGGAGCGTTCTGCCCGCCCGTGTGATCAGCGCTTTGAGCGTTGCGCTTTACGGAATGTTCATTGCAATCATCATACCGCCCTCCCGTGACGACCGGATTCTTCGGTATCTGGTAATAATCTCCATGTTTCTGAGCTTCATCTTTACCGTGATGCCTGTACTGAACCGGATTTCCTCTGGTTTCCGTATCATTATTTTGACGCTTATGATTGCGGGCGCCGCCGCCTGGCTTTTCCCCGTGTCCGAAGAAGAGCCGGATGTTTCCAAAGAGTCTAAACAATAAGGAGGATTACTTATGAGCCGCAATATTTACATCTATATTCTTGTTATGGCAGGAGTTACCTATCTCATCCGGCTCCTGCCGCTGACCTTAATACGAAAAGAAATCAAAAACACATATATCCGTTCTTTTCTATATTATGTTCCCTACGTGACCCTGTCTGTCATGACGTTTCCAGCAATCCTTGGCGCAACCGCCAATCCCTGGTCCGCTGCCGCCGGGTTCGCCGCCGCCCTGATTCTTGCTTATATGCGCAAAAGCCTGATCAGTGTTTCCCTGATTTCCTGTGCCAGTGTATTTCTGGTAGAACTTGTCACTGGCATTTAAGAATTCTTATCTTTTATGCTCTTAAGCAAAAATCATACTTGTTCTATCGGAATTTTTCAAAATTTTTTTCATTTTATGTCCCGAATAATTTGACATTCAAGAACATTTATGTTATAGTGTCGTTGAGTGTTTTGGAAGGATTTAGATTTCACATATTTTTGTAAATCATTATATCTTGCTGATGACTTACAAAAATATGTGATTTTTTCTTCTCCCAGAATATAACAAATAATTTTAGGAGGCATTATATAATGAACAAAGGTACTGTAAAATGGTTCAATGCTCAGAAGGGCTACGGCTTTATCACGAATGAAGAGACCGGCGAAGATGTATTCGTACATTTTTCCGGGATTTCCGGAGAGGGCTACAAGACGCTTGAAGAAGGACAGCAGGTAACATTTGACATCACAGAAGGCAATCGCGGACAACAGGCTGTCAACGTTTGTGTTGCTTAAGTTTTGGACTGTCCTTCAAGATGGACTTAATAGAGGAAAGACCCGATTGATGCAGATATTGCGCATCCTTCAGGTCTTTTTTCTGTTTCCTCTATCGCCCTTCTTCGATCTCAATATCTCCGTCTTCACAGAGGATTTTGATCGTTCTCCCCCCGTTCTTTTTCTGATACACCATGGAATCATCGTCAGAAGACTTCTCATATCCCGGCGCCCGAATCCTGCCGTACTCCGTTTCCAGGTCAAAACTATATTCATCCGCTGAGTTTTCCAAATACAGATACACATCTCCGTATTCATCTTTAATATCAATGGATTTGGCTTTCATATCTTGAGCATGCAGATTTCCATCTTCCAGTACGGCCTTGAAGTCTCCTCCTTGAAAACCTTTCAGTTCCACATCCCCATATTCGTCTTTGATGGTAAGGGAATCTGCTCTTAGCTTTCCAATCTGTATTTTCCCATCTTCCGTCTTAATTTCCGCGTAAGAAAGAAGCGCGTCGTCCGGTATATAGACTTTGACAAAGTAGTCGTCGTCCGACTCGAACATTTCTAAATCAAACGAAAAATTTACAACCCGTATCGTTATCTCTTCCTGGACCCGGAAGACGAACTTTCCATCCTGCACCTCGCAGGTCAGTCTATTTCGGTTTCCTTCCACGCAGTACTCGACTCCGTAATGGTCCGAAGGAATGATCTCCACATCAGCGTATTCTGCTTCGATCTCCATGCCGTCAAATTTCTCCAGCCTTTTTTCATCCCGGAGTATGGATTTCTCCATGACCTCGCCCGAAGAATGAACCCCGGAACGGTCAATATAGAACCCCGCGCTTCCGCCCATCATCTTCCCCGCAAAAAGCAGTACTGCTCCAAGACCTACACACAGGAAGGAAAGTTTCCAGATCTTTTGTTTTATGTTCAGCTCGTTCATCTTATTTTCCTCCTTTTGCAATCCGCCCAAACAGCCGGGTCATCTGATTCAAAAATCCCCTGCATAACGAAACGCTGCCTTTCAGGATCCACACGCCTACTCCCACACCAATCAGACCTGCTCCGATGGTAGCGATCCCATTTGCCGGGACTGAGAATAAAAATACAACGCCCACTCCCACGCACGGTATGGATGCCACCGAAAGTGCAAATGCCGTGATAAACAGGGAGAAGATCAGCGCCAGCACGGTCACGGCCGCCGCAAACAGGATTGCGCCGGCTCCCAGCGCCAAAGGCAGGCCAATGGGAAGGGCGCATACCGCAAGAATTCCAACCCATATATTGGAAAATCCTTTTTTCATGTTCTGCTCCGGTTCCTTGGAATTTTGAACCGCAAGATCACGTATGATCGAGTCCGCCGCCGCTTCAGGCGCTCCTAAATCCGCTGCAGCCTGCTGTTCGGCCTCCGGTCCTGCATCCTCAAAATATTCTTCAAAATAGGCGACTGCCTTATCAAAATCGTCCTTCGGCAGTCTTCTCAGCCTATATCTAAGGCACTTCATGTATTCTTCTCTATTCATCGCCCGCCCCTCCTTTCAAAATACTGTCGACAGATGCTTTATAAGAGTCCCATTCGCCGCTCAGCACATGATACTGTGCTTTGCCCTTTTCCGTAATTCTGTAATATCTCCTGTTCCTTCCCTGGAACGGCTGATCATATACTGTAAGAAACTCCTGTTCCTGGAGCCTCTTTAAAACCGGGTACAGCGCGGAATCTTTCGTGCCTGCGACTGGTTTAACGATCTGGCTGATCTGATACCCATAAGCTTCTTTCTTTTCCACAACCGCGAGAACCAACAAATCAAACATCGGCGCGTTTATCGGAAACAACATATTTTCAACCTCCTTTATATTTTTTCTGTATATAATATATATCATATAATATTAATTGTCAATATATATATATATTAAGAAACCATATATAATTCTACAAAATCATTCGTGCCCGACCCCCATCTCTATGGCTATGCCCTTATAGCATTAATGCATATTATGCGTATAAATTATTGGTCACAGGATCTATTTCATGTATAAAACCGTGAAAAACTGAGCACAAACGGGCTCCATCCCTGCATAAATAGACCGCTGTTTTTTTGCAAAAGTAATAAATATGCATTGTGCTGTGAATATAATTGTGCTACACTAAGACAGTATCTAAAAAAGCAAAAAAACAATGAGGAAAAGAGGTTTATGAAAATGAAGAAAATAGCAGTGTTACTTATTTTGGCAATGACAGTCGCATTTGCAGGATGCGGGTCAAACGAATCAGCGGATGCGGATAAAAAAGAGGAAAAGACCGAAAATACTTCCAAAGAAGATACAAAAGAGGATTCCGCAGGCGACGTCTTGGCGGACGGCGTCCTGACTGTAGGAACAAACGCAGAATTTCCGCCTTTCGAGTATCTCGGCGACGATGGTCAGCCGGATGGATTTGACATCGCTCTGATCAATGCCATCGGCGAAAAACTCGGTGTAGACGTTGAAGTTGAAAATATGGAATTTGATTCCTTGGTAGCTTCTATCGGCAACAAGATCGACGTTGCGATCGCCGGCATGACTGTGACTGACGAGCGTAAAAATGCGGTAGATTTCTCCGATTCTTATTACCAGGCGGTACAGTATGTGATTGTGCCTTTGGATTCTGATATCAAGGAAGCGTCCGATCTTAACGGCAAGAATATCGGAGTGCAACTCGGCACCACCGGCGACTTCATGGTGTAGGATTTCGAGGGAGCGACAGCGGCTCAGTACAACAAAGCCGTAGACGCGGTAAACGATCTGATCAACGGAAGAGTCGATGCAGTCATCGTCGATAAGAATCCTGCTCTGGTATTCGAGGAAAAATTCAGCGATAAGATCAAAGCTCTTGATTTTAGTTTTGAACCGGAAGATTATGCCATCGCGATTCCAAAAGGAGACGAAAAACTTCTGAACGCAGTAAACGATGCTCTGTCAGAACTGAAATCCGACGGAACCTTTGATAAACTGGTCAACGAATATATTGAAAATTAGAAAGACTGGGGCGGAAAATCCTTATGAATGAATGGTTTGCAGATATCTCATATAAATTTCAGATCGCCTTTATAGAAGGCGACCGTTACAAGCTCTATCTGAAGGGTCTTGGCGTTACCCTGGAAGTTGCATTTTTCGCCGCGATCCTCGGCGTTATCATCGGTATCATAACAGCTCTCATGAAGCTGTCTACCAGAAAAAACGGAAAGCGTTCTATCCTTTCCTACATAGCCCAGGTTTACATTGACGTTATCCGTGGCACGCCGTCGGTACTGCAGCTTCTAATCATGTGGTTCATCGTCATGAAAGACAGTAAAAACGGTATTCTGATCGCTGTCCTGACATTTGGCATCAACAGCGGAGCCTATGTGGCTGAGATCATGCGCGCCGGTATCCTGGCCGTAGATCATGGTCAAATGGAGGCTGGACGATCTCTTGGTTTATCGAAGGGACAGACCATGCGCTATATTATCCTTCCCCAGGCGATAAAAAATGTCCTTCCGCCTATCGGGAACGAATTTATTGTTCTTTTGAAAGAGACGGCGATCGTCGGGTATGTCAGCTTGTCAGACTTAACAAGGACCGCAAGCCAGGTCTCCTCAAGGACGTTTGAGGCATTTATGCCGCTTATCGGCGCTGCTGTCATTTATTTTGTCATTATTAAAATTTTGAGCAAATTAATCGAACTGCTTGAGAGGAGGCTTAGGAAAGGTGATCACCGTTAAAAATCTGCATAAATCATTCGGGAAAACCGAAGTGTTAAAGGGTATTGATTATCATGTGGAAAAAGGGGAGAAAATCGTCATTATCGGTCCCTCCGGTTCTGGTAAAAGCACTTTTCTGCGCTGCCTGAACCTTTTGGAACAACCTACCAGCGGCGAGGTCTGGTTCGACGGCCAGCTGATCACAGACCCTAAGACCAACATTAATAAAGTCAGGGAACATATGGGGATGGTATTCCAGAATTTCAATCTTTTTAACAACCTTACAATCCAGGAGAATATCACGCTGGCTCCTACGAAGCTGGGGCTAATGGGTAAAAAAGAGGCAAACGAGACTGCCCTTAAACTCTTAAACCGTGTCAATCTGACCGAAAAGGCAGACGCATACCCCTCGCAGCTCTCCGGCGGACAAAGGCAGCGTATTGCCATTGTGCGTTCTCTTGCGATGAACCCAAAGGTCATGCTCTTCGATGAGCCGACCTCTGCTTTGGACCCGGAGATGGTCGGCGAAGTGCTGGACGTCATGAGAGAATTGGCGGAGGATGGAATGACAATGGTCGTTGTAACGCACGAAATGGGCTTTGCCCGTGAAGTCGGAAGCCGGGTGCTGTTCGTCGATGAAGGGATCATCATGGAAGAGAATACTCCGGAAGAATTTTTCGGAAATCCCAGGAATCCAAGACTTCAGGATTTTCTGTCAAAGGTGTTATAGAGGTAAAAATCCCCTGGAAACTGTCTGTCCCAGGGGATTTTTATGATCTTTTTTATTATTGCCGCCATCCTCATTTTCGGGTATAGTCCTCAGAAGACACCACATGCGCTCACCTCTTTTCAACCGCAGGGTGTTCTTCCCGTAACATCGTCTCTTTTATTCTCAAAACCTCTTTTTCAGTGAGATCCAGCAGTTCCGCCACTTTCAAAGCAGAAAGACCCTTTCGGAGCAGTTTCAGCACGCTTTCCTGCAATCCCTCTTGTCTTCCTTCCTCTAACAACAATTCTGCAACCTGCGTCATACGTATAACCTCCTTAATATATTTTGCTGTCCCTGCATCAATGATCTTGTCAGCAAAGATTAGAATCCCAGATAACACGAACGTCTTCTCTTTACTGTCTTCGATCTGTTTCGCCAGTTCTACCGCCTCCTTTACAGCTTCTTTCTTCCGTTCTTTTCCTTTATAGGCTAATGGCAAAACGATCAGCTGCATCATCCCGTCGTCTGATAACGGCTCTTTATCCTCCAGTTTCTTTCTGATCTGCTCCGACACACTCTTTGCATCCATCCTGCGAAGAAATGCCTGCTCTAACCTCAGAGCGAGGCAACCTGCCGAAAATTCCTCAGGAGCAGCTTCTACATCTGCCGTATATATGACGATCATGCAGATCCGCTTCGGTATCTCTTCTTTCTTATATCTCTCTAAAATGCGCACAATGTAATTCAGATATTTCAAATAGTTCTCCCATTTGACGTCACTTTCATAATCAATAATCGCGACTGTTCCATCCTCCAGAAAAAACAGATTATCAAGCCTCATTTCATTTATTTGAACCGCCGGAAGATTTGTCGGTAGAATCTGTTTGATCTTAGGGATGTTAATCCCATAGACCTTTAAAGACTTTTCTTTGAAATTCTCTGCCAGAACTTTTGACAGGACATCTTTATTATGATATGTGATTTCATTATTGGTTTTCTTCATAATTTCCTTTCTTATCTGTTGTCTTTAGTGTATCATGTTTTTCCACTCCTTAAAAGAGCAAAATAGCAAGCATAGGCATCCCTCCCCAAAAAAATAAAATAGATTCAAACATTGGAATAGCTCGGCGAACTGCCGTGATCATAGAAATCTTTGAATGTTTAAATATCGGAACGAATCATGTAATAATTATACAGCATAACCGTCAGTTTTTCAACCTATTAAATATTTGCTTTCAGCGATACTTTCAACAATCTCTCCCCCATCTTCCTCCCCGCCTCTTCTACCAGCCTTTTCAGAAACAGGAATTTCTCCCCGTCCCGATACTCGTCGATCCGCCCGGTAATCCCTACCGCGCCGATACATTCGCCGCCTCTTCCCATTACAGGCACGGCAATACAGCCCACCCCAAGGCTGAACTCCTCATTATCTGTCCCATATCCACGTTCTTTTGTCAGTCTAAGTTCCTGCAAAAAAACATTTTTATCCGTAATCGTATGCTCCGTGTTTTTCTCCAAAACACACTTTTCCAATATCACCCTTTGGTTTTCCACCGGCATTTGTGCCAGTATACATTTTGCACCCGCACTGATGTTCGGCGCCATCGGCGTATAAAGATGCGCGATCAAGTTTACCGGAGCCTGGGAGAGAACTTGTTCAATATAGATCACATCATTCCCCCGCTGCACAGCAAACTGGGTCGTCTGCCCAGACTCCCGGGATAGCCATTCCATATCCGGTCTGACAAGGCTTCCAATGGAAGCCTTGTCAGCAAACCGCGCTGCAAGCTGTGAAAATTTATATCCAAGAGAATAGCACACCGGCTGTTTATCACTCTGGATAACATACTCTCTAAACACCAGATTTTTCATAATACGAAAAAGTGAGGCAGACGGAATCTTAAGTTCATCCGCTATCTCTTTTAAGGTCTTAGCTTCGTCTGCCTCCGCCAAATATTCTAACACATCCAGCGCTCTTTCTACCGCCGGAACTGTAATATTATCTTTCATCGTATGCCTCCAGCATTTCCTGAATTCCGTCCGCCATCGCGCACAATATGATACAGCAGGACACAGCCCCGGCATCCAGAACTCCCCGGGAGCGTTCGCCCAAGCGGCTCGAACGCCCGAATTTTGCTACCATGTCCTTGGTGGAATCCCGTCCGGCCTCAGCCGCCGTTTTCATCTCCGCCAGAGCTTCAGCAAAGTCTGTACCTGTATCTAGGGCTTTTTTCAGCGCATCAATGGCAGGCGCCAGGGTATCCACCAATGTCTTGTCCCCTTCCCTCGCCTCCACGATATCGCAAAGCCCGTCAAACCCGGCCTCCAGCATATGAGCCAGTTCCGCAAGGCCAATTACATCCATGCCCTCTCCAGCCTCGGCCATATCCATAAAAATCGTACCATAAATCGGACCCATGGAACCGCCGATCTGATTCAGCAGTATCATTCCCAGTTTATCCAATCCCTCTGAAAACCCAAAGTCTTCATCAAAGAACTGCTCCGCAAACATACTGAACCCTTTATTCATATTCATTCCGTGATCCCCGTCTCCGATCAGTCCGTCCACCTCTCCCAGATAGGATTTATTTTCTTGAATCGCCTTTACCATCCGCATAAGGATCTGCTTTCCGTCCGCATTGTGAAATACAGCCATTTTCCGCCTTCCTTTCTCTTCCTTGTGCTTATCCTAAATGCATGCTACATTTGTTTCAGTCCCATACTGCATACAGGTACATCCAGTAGTTCTTTTAACTCTTCATCCAATTTCATCACCGTCAATGTAGCCCCCATCATATCCAGAGAAGTAAAATAGTTCCCTACATAAGATTTATAAACGGAAACCCCTTTATCTGTCAAGAGTTTTTCTATTTCATTGTAAAGAACATATAGCTCCATTACCGGTGTCGCCCCCAGTCCGGAAACCAGCACAGCCACTTCATCCCCGCACTCAAAAGGATAATCAGGAAGCACAATATCCACCATACGTTTTGCCATTTTTTCCGCATTTTCCAGTGCGCAAACTTCCACTCCGGGTTCGCCGTGATGACCGATTCCAACCTCCATCATCCCGTCCTTGATCTCAAAATTAGGATGTCCTACTGCCGGAAGCGTGCAGGGAGTAAGCCCGATGCCCACGCTCCTGGTATGGTCGATGGCTTTCTGTGCCGCCTCAATAACCTCTTCTAAATTTCCTCCAAGGGCCGCCTTCGCTCCGCCTGCTTTCCACATCAGCACTTCTCCTGCTACACCGCGCCTTTTTTCCCGTTGATCTTTCGGAGCCGACGCCACATCGTCGTTGGCTACCACAGTCTTCACGGTAATGCCCTCGCGTTTCGCCATCTTCACAGCCATTTTTACGTTCATATTGTCTCCTGAGTAATTCCCGTAGAGACAGGCTACGCCTTTTCCCTGGTCGGCTGCTTTGAACGCGTCCAGAAACGCCGCCGCTGTGGGGGAAGAACATATCTCTCCTACCGCTACCGCATCCACAAGATTTTTCCCGCAGTATCCGACAAACGCCGGTTTGTGCCCCGAACCGCCTCCGGTTACTACCCCTGTTTTGCCTTCTGGAATATTCTTTGCCTTAATCACCCGGGGGTTCTCCGTTCCTTCCACCATATCCGCATGTACCTTTAAAAATCCCTTTAACATCTCGTCTACAATATAGTCCGGATCATTCAATATTCTTTGCATCTTCTTATGCCTCCTGTCCGTTAAGCCAGCATCTCCACATCAATATCCAACAT
>CAMNWW010000049.1 GCA_946566415.1 uncultured Lachnospiraceae bacterium
GCTCTGGAAAGGATTTTGCAAGACGATCGCGATCGAGGAGAGGAAAAGCAGCCAGCGGCAGCGGCAAAACCTTCCTTTGTGGTATCGAGTCAATATGACAGAATTTAAGGAGACCTAATCCTAACTTCCCTGAAAGGCGATTTCGTGGTAAGATAAGAGAAAAGCCAGTAGGGAAAGCCAGGGAGAGAGGACGATGGAACAGCAGATGCCGGTAATCCGGATTTCGGTGCGCAGTCTGGTAGAGTTTATTCTGCGTGAAGGTGATATTGATAATCGGACAGGAGGCGGTCCGGATGCAGAGGCAATGCAGCTCGGAGGCAAGATCCACCGCAGAATACAAAAGAGGATGGGACCAGAGTACCATGCGGAGGTTCCGCTTAAGACGGAAGTAGAATGTGAAGGATTTTTACTGCGGATTGAAGGACGTGCGGATGGAATCATAGACGATGACGGGACGACCGTGATCGACGAGATCAAAGGAGTCCTGTGCGCGCTCGATAAGATACAAGAACCAATAGGAGTCCATCTTGCCCAGGCAAAGTGTTATGCATGGATGTACAGCCGCCAGCATGACAGCGCTCGGATGGGAGTGCAGATGACATACTGTCAGATGGAGACGGAAGAGATTAAAAGATTCCGTCAAGAGTACACATTTGAAGAGCTGGATATTTGGTTCACAGCTCTTGTCCGGGAATATGAGAAGTGGGCAAGATTTCAGGTGGAATGGAGACAGGTTCGGAATGCGTCTGCGAAGGAGGCAGTATTTCCTTTCGCGTACCGGGAGGGACAAAAAGAGCTGGCGGCGTCTGTCTATCGGACAATCCTGCGTAAGAAGAAATTGTTCATCCAAGCGCCTACCGGCGTTGGAAAGACGATGGCTGCTGTTTTCCCGGCAGTCAAAGCTGTTGGAGAAGGACTGGGCGAGAAGATTTTTTACCTGACAGCCAAGACGATCACCCGCACTGTGGCAGAACAGGCTTTTTCTAAGTTAAAGGAACAGGGACTTAGATGCAAGGTTATTACGCTCACTGCTAAGGAGAAGATCTGCTTTTGCGAGAAGACAGAATGCAATCCGGATGATTGTCCATATGCAAAGGGTCATTATGACAGGGTGAATGACGCGATCTATGAACTATTGACAGACACAGACGAGATGAGTCGGGACGCTTTGGAAGCGCAGGCGAAGAAATATAGAGTCTGCCCGTTTGAGATGGCTCTGGATGTCTCGGTCTGGGTGGACGTGGTCATCTGCGACTATAATTATGTGTTCGATCCGGATGCCCATCTGCGGAGATTTTTCTCGGAAGGCGTATCCGGGGAATATTTGTTTCTGATAGACGAGGCGCATAATTTGGTAGAGCGGGGCAGGCAGATGTACAGCGCTCAGATTTATAAGGAAGATTTTTTGACGGTAAAACGTCTTGTGAAAACAGAGAGCCTCAGGCTTGCCAAACGTCTGGAAGAATGCAATAGGATTTTGCTGGCCATGAAAAAGGAATGTGAAAATTACCAGGTTCTCGAAAGTATCTCACCCATATATTTAAAACTTATGAACGTGATGTCGGAGATGGAGGACTATCTGGAAGATTGTACCGACCGCGAGGTAAGGGACAGGGTTCTGGATCTGTATTTTTCTGTCCGCTCTTTTCTCAATATTTATGAAAGACTGGATGACAGCTATGTGATATACTGTGAACTCCAGCATGATAATCGGTTTATGTTGAAACTCTTCTGCGTGAATCCGGCTTCGGGACTCCAGGCATTTCTGGATATGGGTCGAAGCGCCGTCTTTTTTTCGGCGACCCTTCTGCCGATTCAATATTATAAACGGCTCTTAAGCACTGAAAAAGATAATTATGCCATTTACGCGGAGTCCTCGTTTGATCCGGCGAACCGTCTCTTAGTGAGCGGCGTGGACGTGAGTACCCGGTATACTCTGCGTACGGATGAGATGTATGGAAAATATGCACAGTATATTCGCCGCACGGTGAAAGCGAAAAAGGGAAATTATCTTGCTTTTTTCCCTTCATACCGATTCATGGAAGCAGTGTATGATGTTTTTTTGGAATTGCAGACAGAGGAGGAGAAGAACAAAACAGAGTGTGTTTTACAGTCCCAGTTCATGAACGAAGAGGCAAGGGAGATTTTTCTTGAGACATTTGAGGAGACGAGGGAGGGAAGCCTGGTAGGATTCTGCGTGATGGGAGGGGTTTTTTCGGAAGGGATCGATCTGGACAGAGAGAAGCTGATCGGGGCATTCATTGTGGGAACCGGTCTTCCGCAGGTATGCAATGAACGGGAGATACTCAAAAATTATTTTGATAAAGAGGGGATGCAGGGATTCGACTACGCGTATCTTTATCCTGGGATGAATAAAGTTCTGCAGGCGGCAGGAAGAGTTATCCGTACAGAAGAAGACAAAGGGGTAATACTCCTTCTTGACGAACGGTTCCGTGAAAGAAGATGCCGGGAGACTTTCCCAAGAGAGTGGAAGGATTGTACGGTCTGCCGTCTGGAAGAAATTGAGAAGAGAACGGCAGATTTCTGGAAAAGCCAGGGTACTTAAGGAATCTGGTCAAAATAGCTCATAAACTCTTCGATAGCATGGGATAACGGAAGAGGACTGCTGCTCGCAATGACGAGCTGTCGGCTGGGAAGCTGCTGCGTTGTTTTTACAATGAACAGATCATCCGCCCCGTTAGGATAACAGTAGTCCGGAATAAAGGCAATGCCAAGACCGATTCTTGCAAGGTCGATCAGAAGATCATTGCTGCTCAGTTCGATCTCGGGTACCAGGTCAAGCTGGTGCTGTTGAAAAAGCGTATGAAGAAATTCACTGGTAGTACTTTTTTTATCCAGCATGATGATCGGATAATCCAGGAGCTGCCGAAGACTCAGTTTTCTGTCTTTCAGTTCTTTAAAAGAAGTATTGGCAATGAAAACATCTCGGAAATCTTTGATTTTTTTCAAAGAAGCGACATTTCCCAGATAAGCATTCGGATAATTGGCGACGATCAGGTCTACCTGTCCGTTTTCCAGAAGTTCGGCGCATTTGATAGAGGTAGCGTTCGTTACCTTAATATGCGTATTAGGGAATGACTGATGGAAACGCTTCAGATACGGGACAAGAAAGTAGCGGCAGATTGTGTCGCTTGCGCCGATCCGTATCTGTCCTCCGGTGGAAGCAGAATCCAGAATTTGGGATTCTCCTTTACGAATCAGGAGGACGGCCGGTTCGATATGGCGGAGAAGAATCTCTCCTTCCGGCGTGAGGCAGACCTTTTTAGTACTGCGGATGAAGAGAGTCTGCCCCAGCTTTTTTTCCAGAGTCTTGACGGACTGGCTGACTGCTGACTGCGAGATATATAGTTTCTTCGATGCCTCGGAAAAGCTCAAGGTGTCCGCCACGTAATAAAATACTTTATATAATTCATAATTGATGTCCATTATTAAACCTCCCCTTGCCGCCGCGTGCTACTTAGTATAGCATTTTTCTTGGCAAGTTTCAATTGGACGTGCAACTTGTTGCTACTTGAAAATGAATATTTCTTCAATCGGGGCGCCGACAGCCCTTGAGATATCGACCGCCAACTTAAGGGAAGGATTGTACTGTGCCTTTTCCAGTCTCATGATTGTCTCGCGGCGAACTCCGACCTCCAGTGCAAGTTGTTCCTGAGTCATTTCCTTTAACTGTCTGTATTTTTTTAATCTGCATTCAAAATCCGGCATCGTCTACTCCTCATCCTGAAAGTTCTGCTTATCATGGTCATAATGGTACAATAAATATTCGCTAAGAAACACTTCCAGCGCAATAGAAAGGGATATAATGATCAAAAGTGCGATCAAAGTATATTCCAGGTTTCCCAAAAGGCTTCCGCGTCCCAGGATCACGATAGCAAGGAAAATGATTGCTAAGGCGATTTTGTTTGCTGTAAAATGGGCTTTCATTTTATTTTCCAGATATCTTTCATCCATAAAGGTGTCCGACATTTTTCCCTCGTAGAAAAATCCGAAAAAGCCGAAAAACATAAAAAACGCAAAAGGAAAGATCGTCTTATCAACACTGTAAGTCCAGAATCCCATTAGACCAAAGAACCCGCAAAATCCTAAAAGACCTAATTTCGGATTCAGCTTTCTGGTGGACTTTACGCCGGATTCCCGGAACTTCTTTATCACGATCGCCCGTATCAGCTGAATAAAGAGATACAGGACAAATAGACCGAGAAAGATGCCGGAGAGGAGCATGGGGAGATCCTGTACCTGAAAAACATATTTTGAAAAATCCATTGGTTCGACCAGTCTGGAATCATTAAAGGTTATTGAGTAACATGTAGATGCTGCAGTGAACAGGACGCACACGATACCGAAGAAAATGGTAAGTTTTTTTGTTGTTTTTTTCATGATTTTAACCCTCCACAAGTGATGTATTTGTATCTTGATGAGATAAATATATCGCTTAATGCTCTGAGTGTCAAGAGAAAAGATACAAATAAATCACTTTTTCTTGCCGACCTTACCATATTGGAGTATAATGTGCACAAAGGCAATGAGCAGTGCGGAAAAAACAAAGTGGATTTTCGGCATGCTTGCATGTAAGAAAATCCATCTTTGGGTTTTTCCATAGGGCGAATGCCCGTGAATGAGGAAGCCGAAGGATTCCGAATTTGCACTGCGGTGGGCTTTTGCGGACACCGCTTGCAAGGCAAAGAGGAAGCCGAAGGATTCCGAATTTGCACTGCGGTCTGTTTTTGCGGGCAACGCTTGCAAGGCAAAGGGGAAGCCGGAGGATTCCGAATTTGCACTGCGGTCGGCTAAAGATCAGAAAGAAGGAAGATCATGAAAGAAGGAAAAGCAAGACAAAGAGTCCATGCGGTGCTGGGGATACTCATCGCTGTGGCAGCCATTTTTATTTTTCTCATTAGCAGTTTTGAGATCGGAGCGTACAGTGATTATGGGTTTTATGAGAAGGAATATGAGAAGTACCATGTGGCGGACGACCTGGGGATGGACATGCCGGATATTATGAAGGTCACGCGGTATATGATGTCCTATTTAAAAGGCGGCGAAGAGGCGCTGAGCATTGAGGCGAATATAGAAGGCGTTGACCAGGATTTTTTCAATGAGCAGGATCGTTTTCATATGGGGGAGGTTCGGGAATTGTTCCTAGGCGGTTTAATGCTGCGAAGGGTCGCTTTTATTATTCTGATTGTGTTAACTGCTTTTTTAATAAAGAACTGCAGAGAGTGGAGGGTACTTCTCTCTAAAATGTACCAGAGGACGCTTGCGGTCTTTCTTTCCCTAACTGTGATTCTGGGAATACTTATTTCACAGGATTTTAATAAGTATTTTGTGATCTTCCATCATATTTTCTTTGACAATGATCAGTGGATATTCGACCCGGCGACAGACTATATGATCAGGATGCTGCCGGAAGGGTTTTTCTATGACATGGTAATGCGGATCGGCGTGATCTTCATCTTGTTCCTTCTGGTATTTTTGGCCGTCAGCATAGCTGTAAGGGTTCTGGACGGAAGAAAACGCAAAACGGACAGCCAGTAATAAGCATGCCTTATGAAAAAAATTAAATATATTGATTATACTTATAAAAAAGGATATGGTAAACTATTTATAACAGTAACGAGCAGAAAGTTTTGCGCACCGCAAAGTAATTGGGACGAATGGAGGAGACTATGGATAGTGTAAAACGAGTGTATGTTGAGAAGAAACCGGAATTTGCCGTACAGGCAAAGGAGCTGCTGTACGAGATCAAGAGCTATCTGGGAATCGAGGCGGTAACGGGGGTACGGATGTTGATCCGCTATGATGTGGAAAATCTTTCCGACGCCACGTTTAGACGGGCCTGCCGGGGCGTGTTTGCAGAGCCTCCGGTGGACAGGCTGTATCAGGAGACATTTCCGCGCGGGGAGAATGACAAGGTCTTTTCCGTAGAATATCTTCCGGGGCAGTTCGACCAAAGGGCTGACTCTGCCGTGCAGTGTGTCAGATTCATTAAAGAGGACGAGCTTCCCGTCATAAGGACTGCGGTCACATATGTTATTTCGGGGGATATCAGCGGCGAGGAATTAAAAGCGGTCAAATCATACTGTATCAACCCGGTGGATTCCAGGGAGACGGGACTTGAGAAGCCGGAGACGCTGGTAACGCAGTTTGAAGAGCCGGAAGATGTAAAGGTATTGGACGGGTTCCGGGATATGCCGGAGGAAGAATTTAAAGCGCTGTATGACTCTCTGGGGCTTGCCATGACATTTAAGGATTTCCTTCATATCAGGAAATATTTTGCCGGTGAGGAGCATAGGGATCCTTCCATGACGGAAATACGCGTGCTCGACACATATTGGTCGGATCATTGCCGCCATACGACGTTTTCCACGGAACTGACAGAGGTTTCATTTGGGGAGGGCGACTACAGGAAACCGGTGGAAGACACCTACAAGGAGTATCTTGCAGCGCACAGCGAGATCTTCAAGGGGCGTGAGGATAAGTTCGTCTGCCTGATGGATTTGGCGCTGATGGCGATGAGGAAGCTGAAAAAAGAAGGAAAACTTGAAGATCAGGAAGAATCGGAAGAGATCAACGCCTGCAGTATCGTAGTTCCGGTGGAAGTGGACGGCGCCGTCGAGGAGTGGCTGGTGAATTTTAAAAACGAGACGCATAACCATCCTACGGAGATTGAGCCCTTTGGCGGTGCGGCGACCTGTCTTGGCGGCGCGATCCGCGACCCGCTCTCCGGCAGGACTTACGTCTATCAGGCAATGCGTGTGACCGGAGCGGCGGACCCTACCGTCTCAGTGAAAGAGACATTGAAAGGAAAGCTGTCCCAGAAGAAACTGGTCCGCGGAGCGGCGAAGGGCTACAGTTCCTACGGGAACCAGATCGGTCTCGCGACCGGCATGGTAAAAGAAATCTATCATCCGGATTATGTGGCAAAACGTATGGAGATCGGCGCGGTGCTGGGCGCGGCTCCCAGACGCGCGGTCATCCGGGAGACTTCCGATCCGGGGGATATCATTATCCTGCTCGGCGGACGTACCGGGCGAGACGGATGCGGCGGTGCGACTGGATCTTCCAAAGTGCATACGGAAGCGTCGATCGAGACCTGCGGAGCGGAAGTACAAAAGGGTAATCCTCCGACAGAGAGGAAGATACAGCGGTTGTTCCGTAGAGAAGAGGTCAGCCGCTTGATTAAGAAATGTAACGATTTCGGCGCCGGAGGCGTTTCAGTGGCGATCGGGGAACTGGCGGACGGACTTCGGGTAAATTTGGACCAGGTGCCGAAAAAGTACGCCGGCCTCGACGGGACGGAGATCGCGATCTCCGAATCCCAGGAGAGGATGGCCGTAGTCGTTGCGCCGGAGAATGTAGAGCAGTTCCTGGCATATGCGAAGGAGGAGAACCTGGAGGCGGTGCAGGTGGCGCAGGTGACAAAGGAGCCTCGGCTTGTCCTTTCTTGGAGGGGCAAAGAGATCGTCAATATTGCACGCGCCTTTTTGGACACCAACGGAGCGCACCAGGAGACGACGGTTAAGGTGGACATTCCCTCGCGTAAGGACTGCCCGCTGAAACGTCAGGTGGAAGTCGGCGATGTGAAAGAACAATGGCTTAATACCTTAAAAGATTTAAATGTTTGCTCCCAGAAAGGGCTGGTGGAGATGTTCGACGGCTCCATCGGCGCGGCGTCTGTGTTCATGCCTCACGGAGGAAAATACCAGATGACCGAGACGCAGGCGATGGTGGCAAAGCTCCCGGTGGCGGAAGGGAAATGCGACACCGTAACGATGATGAGCTACGGGTTCGACCCGTATCTGTCAAGCTGGAGCCCATACCATGGAGCGGTGTATGCTGTGACAGAGTCGATCGCCAAGATTGTTGCTTCAGGCGGAGACTATCGGAAGATACGTTTTACTTTCCAGGAATATTTCCGGAGGATGACAGAGGATCCGGCAAGATGGAGCCAGCCGTTCGCGGCTCTGCTCGGGGCTTACCGTGCCCAGATCGGCTATGGTCTGCCGTCTATCGGCGGAAAGGACAGTATGTCCGGTACATTTGAACATATTGACGTACCGCCGACTCTGGTATCTTTCGCAGTAGATATTGCGAAACAGGGAGATATTATCACGCCGGAGCTGAAATCAGCAGGCAATAAACTTGTATGGATGCGGATTGACACGGACGAATATCAGCTTCCGGCTTATGAAAAGGTGATGGAACAGTACGGAAAACTGACGGAAGATATTCACAGTGGGAACATTGTCTCAGCATATGCTCTTGACAGACATGGCGTGATCGCCGCTGTCAGCAGGATGGCGTTTGGAAATGGGCTGGGCGTGCGCCTTGAGCATAGTATGGATGCGCGCGAGCTGTTCGCACCTGCGTTTGGCGATATCATCGCCGAAGTTCCGGCGGAAAAGGTCGGAAGTCTTGGAATTACCTACACGGTCGTCGGCGAAGTGACGGATGACAAGACGTTCTCCTATGGAAATGTCGAGATACCACTTGCGGAAGCGGTAAAAGCCTGGACAGGAACCCTGGAAAATGTATTCCGTACAGTGTCGGACGAGGCTGGAAAGGCAGAAGTAGAATCTCCGCTTTATGATGCGAAAGAGATTTATATCTGCAATCATAAAATTGCACAGCCGAACGTATTTATCCCGGTCTTCCCTGGCACGAACTGTGAGTACGACAGCGCGAAGGCTTTTGAACGGGCGGGCGCAAAAGTTCGTACCCGGGTATTTAGGAATATGGACGCGGCGGATATCCGGGAGTCCATGGCGGAATTTGAAAAAGAAATTGAGCAGGCACAGATTATCATGTTTCCAGGCGGGTTCTCTGCAGGCGACGAACCGGAGGGTTCGGCCAAGTTCTTTGCAACGGCGTTCCAGAATGAACGGCTGAAACAAGCGGTTGAACGGCTGCTGAAAGAGAGGGACGGTCTGGCGCTCGGTATCTGCAACGGTTTCCAGACATTGGTGAAGCTGGGGCTTGTTCCATACGGAGAGATTACGGGCCAGACAGAGGACTCTCCGACACTTACTTATAATACGATTGGCCGTCACATTTCCAAAATGGTCTATACAAAGGTTGTGACGAATAAATCTCCCTGGCTTTTGGGGGCAGAACTGGGCGGTGTTTACACGAACCCGGCGTCCCATGGCGAGGGACGGTTCGTTGCAAGCGGAGAATGGCTTGATAAATTATTCGCAAACGGACAGGTTGCGACGCAGTACTGTGATTTTGACGGCAATGTTTCGATGGACGAGGAGTGGAATGTGAACGGTTCCTACCGCGCGATCGAAGGAATCACCAGCCCGGACGGACGAGTGCTCGGCAAGATGGCGCATGCGGAACGCCAAGGAGACGGCGTAGCTGTGAATATTTACGGGGAACAGGATATGAAGATCTTCGAGTCAGGCGTCCGGTATTTCCGGTAGAAAATATGCGCCTTTATCCTTAACAGGATGGAGGCGCTGTTTCGCTTACGGTTTTGCTGGGCATACTATAATCAACGTTTACCAAATCACAGAAATATCGTACCCGACAATTTTAGAATCATGGGTAACAATCGGAATTCTTTCCTCCATCGCTGTAGATGCTATTGTCTGTTTGATTTTCAATTTTCCGAGGCTCTTTTTGATTGCAATTTCCCATAACGACACAATGCTAAGATAGGCCATCTCGCTGTTTTCTATTGATGTCTTTGCCTCTTGTGGAAGTTTCGGGCTATCTTCTAAAAACCAGATGAATGCACAAGTATCTAATAACAACATCAGATATACTCCTCAAAACACTCAGGCGTGACATCGAAATCATCCGTCATCTGGATTTGTCCCTTCAATATGCCAGGTTTGCGCCGGGGTTTGCCAATAGTAATCTGTTCAGACGTACTTTGCGTCGTATTTAAAGATTTTGCAAAATTAAGCACCTGCAATTTCTTGCTTTCCGGTAAGAATGCCATGGCTTCCATAGTCATCTGCTGCAGTGTCATAAAAATCCCTCCTAAATTAGATTTGGTGTAATTATAGTATACCATGATTTTGTGACAGATACCATATCGGGTGAAAATTTATTCGTAGCTTAATATTTGAGATGTAATAATATCCGCAATGGGTGTAAGTTGAAACAAATGAGTTCTCTCTATTTTCATAGTCTGTATGATATGATAGAATAGGTGTGCCGTCATGTTGAAATAGGAGACATGAGAAAATATACTTGGACGAGAGGAGGGAATTGACTTTCATTTTACAGCGTTAAAATTTTATGAAAGGAGTTGGCGGTATTGTATGAAAATCTGTTTGGAATAATACCTGTATAAAAAGAGATATAAGACCAGGAGATTCTGTTTAGTGTTATGGACTCTTTACTTCATAAGTGATCTGGCATAAGGGGATAGCATCGATTATGAACGACGGATTAATCGAAGCAGGATCTGCGGTTCGATTATCAAATAAGATCATCAGGCAGGAAAAAACAAAAAAGGAGACAAAGGAGGTGCGCTGATGATAGAGGGAATCGGAAGATATCCGACGCTGTCACATAAAAGAAATGCAGCAGCGGTGCAGGCGAATCAGTTTGGATTTCGGGAATGTTTGATAGACTCAGTTACTCATTCGGATAATAGTCAAAAGAAAGATGGATTGAACCTGGTTGGCGTGAATGTCACGGAAACAGTACGTGAAGCATGGGATAAAGCAGAAAAAGAGGCAGGCATCAATGGTACGGCGATGGAGGCGGACGGGAAACTTTCCGCGATCACGACGCTGTTTGCCATGTCGCTTGAAAAATTTTACAAAGAAGGAAACACCGACATACTGGGGAGGACGGAAGAATCCGCCAGGGCGGCGGTTCAGAAGGCGCTTGAACGTATGGGGATTCCTCAGACGGAAGTACAAAAAAAGGAAAAAATGTTTTATGAAGCCTTTCTGCGTTACCTGTAATCTTTGCGGCTGATTCTTGCAAAAGTCTTACAAAGGTACGAAATGATGTTGGAGTCAAAAGATGCCTTACGGATTGTTCCGCGC
>CAMNWW010000050.1 GCA_946566415.1 uncultured Lachnospiraceae bacterium
AGTCGATCTGGCTGGTGGGCGTCGCCTCTCCTGACACGTTGCTGTAAGTCCCGCTCCTTCTTTCTTCAAAGCTGTCGCAGCAGGTTTCAGCAGCATTCTTCGCTGAACTTCCTCCCACAGTGATTGCATTCAGGTCACAATAAAACTCCTTGTTGTGCAGACATGTCTGTACAGTACATCTTAATTCTGGCATAATAGTACCTCCTTTTTCCTAAAAAGTCAGTAACAGTATGCCCTTTTTTTCCTTTTTTATTCCCGGATTGTTTTTGCCTTAATTTCCATTTTTAAAGCCGCTATAAAATCAGAAAGAGACTTCTGGCCCTCGTCGCCCTCAAATCGGCTTCTGACCGCAACGACTCTGTTTTCTTCTTCTTTCGCACCGACCACGAGCATATACGGTATCTTCTGCATCTGAGCCTCGCGGATCTTATAGCCGATCTTCTCCGCACGGACGTCGATCTCCGCACGGATTCCTGCATTCTGCAGATCCTCTAAAACGTCCTTCGCATAAGCCATATGTTTATCGGATATCGGAAGCACCTTTACCTGGACGGGTGCGAGCCATGTCGGAAACGCGCCTGCAAAATGTTCGATCAGGATACCGATGAAACGTTCGATAGAGCCGAACGCCACCCTATGAATCATGATCGGGCGGTGCTTCTCCCCGTCTGCTCCGGTATACTCTAGTTCAAAACGAAGCGGAAGCTGGAAATCGAGCTGGATCGTTCCGCACTGCCATGTTCTTCCAATGGAATCCTCCAGGTGGAAGTCAATCTTCGGTCCATAAAACGCACCGTCCCCTTCATTTACCACATAAGGAAGCTTCAGGTCGTCCAAAGCGCCTCTGAGAGCCTGTGTCGCCATCTCCCAATCTTCGTCGCTTCCCATGCTGTTCTCAGGACGGGTAGAAAGTTCTACATGGTACTTAAAGCCAAACTGATTGTAGACTCCGTCGATCAGTCTGGCAACGCCTTTGATTTCATCTCTTATCTGTTCCGGCGTCATGAAAATGTGGGCGTCGTCCTGTGTAAAACATCTGACACGCATCAATCCGTGTAGCTGTCCGGACTTTTCATGACGGTGGACTATTCCCAGCTCGCCCATCCTAAGCGGCAGGTCTCGATAAGAACGAGGCTCTGACTGATAGGCAAGAATCCCGCCCGGACAGTTCATCGGCTTGATCGCGAAATCCTCCTCGTCGATGACGGTCGTGTACATGTTATCCTTATAATGATCCCAATGCCCGGAAGTTTCCCACAGATGCCGGCTCAGCATGATCGGAGTAGAAATCTCCACATACCCTGCCCTCTGGTGAATATCACGCCAGTAATCGAGAAGCTGATTCTTGAGAACCATACCTTTCGGCAGGAAGAATGGGAATCCGGGACCTTCTTCTCTCATCATAAAAAGTCCCAGCTCTTTTCCAAGCTTCCTATGGTCACGTTTTTTTGCTTCTTCCAGCATCGTCAAATAAGCTTCCAAGTCTGCCTTCTTCGGATATGCCGTACCATAAACACGCTGAAGCATCTTATTTTTCTCACTTCCACGCCAGTAAGCGCCCGCAAGACTTGTGAGCTTAAACGCTTTGACCGGCTTTGTGGTCATTAGATGCGGTCCTGCACAGAGGTCGGTAAATTCTCCCTGAGAATAAAAGCTGATCTCTGCATCCTCAGGCAGATCCTCGATCAGTTCCACTTTATACGGCTCATCCTTTTCCTTAAAATACGCGATCGCCTCTGCCCTGGGCTTTGTATACCGCTCAATCGGCAGATCCTCTTTCACAATCTTTTTCATTTCCGCTTCGATTTTCTCCAAGTCCTCTGCGGTAAGCGGAGTCTCGCGGTCGATATCATAATAGAAACCGTCTGATACAGAAGGTCCGATAGCAAGCTTCGTGTCCGGGTACAGCCGCTTAATTGCCTGCGCCATAATATGGGACGCCGTATGCCGGAAGGCGCCCTGACCCTTCTCATCCTGGAATGTAAGGATATTCAGTTCACAGTCCGTGTCAATTACTGTCCTTAAGTCTACAATTTCTCCGTTTATCTCCCCGGCCGTCGCCATCCTTGCCAGTCCCTCGCTTATGTCCGCCGCGATCTCGATGACCGTCTTGCTCCCTGCGTATTCTTTGCAGGAGCCGTCTTTCAATGTGATCTTCATTTCCTTTTCCTCACTTTCTTATTTTCTCTATTTTTTCTCTTCTCTATTTCTGGCGCTCTTCTCTGCAGACCGCCTCTGCGCCGCCTCTTTCTCTCTTTCCTTCTCTTCCTGATCCCTTTTCAAGCATTTCATAAAAATCTCATGATAGTCGGAAAGCTCCCTTTTCGGAGCGATCAACGTCCCCGCCTGATTCACAAAACAGTGCGTACTGCTTCCCCGGCAATATACCGTCTCCAACCGTTCATCCCGTACTTCATACGCAAACTCAAGCTTGACCCCGTTATACGCTTCCATCCGCACACAGATGCGCACCTCGTCGCCAAAACGCACCATCTTCAGATATTTTGCCTCCACAGAGACTACCGGGCTTACAATTCCCCGCTTTTCCATACCTACATAGGAAATCCCCGATTTTTCCAGATAGTCGATCCGCGCTTCCTCAAACCATCGGATATAATTGGAGTGATGGACGATCTTCATCTGGTCTGTCTCATAATATTGTACCCTGTGCCTGTAAGTATCCATGCAAATTCCACCCTCCTTTCACCAGTATGCGCCGGGCTTTTGTCTCGGAAATACTGTCTTTTGCCCGGCGCCGGGAAATATATTTTCCATAAAACAAAAATCCCTTGCAGCATACTTCACATATACTGCAAGGGACGAGTCTTTTCTACGTACTCGCGGTTCCACCCCGCTTGCCCGGCATCCTGCCAGACCGCTTCATTCGGATGATAACGGCGTCCCGCCGGGCTGGTTTACAGCCGCTCAGAGGTGGTCTTCGGGCGCTTTCATATGAATAAGGGACTTCCAGCCAAACGGCCCCTCTCTCTGGATTCTTCCGCGCACTACTCTTCTCGTCAACACTTTCTCTTAATTATAAGCACGTGTTTTTCATTTGTCAACTCTATTTCTCCTCAAAATCTCATTGCCTTTATAATATTTATTTTCAACGCCAAGGCTTGGAAAGCCGATGTCATTCCTCCTGTACGGCTCTTCAATAATATACTCAGTCACAAAGTTTCACATCCTTCCAGCTAATTTCCTCTCCGGGAAACCGAAGCCACTGAAAATCTTCCCACATTACCCCGTGTGTGATCTTCACGATTTCACAATCTTTGTAAAATCAGCCGGGAATAATACGTTTCACAAGTTTTTCACTGAACGGCAGAAAAAGTCCGGCGATAGGACCTACGAGGAACGCGCTTATAATCGTTCCGATTCCCACAGCCCCGCCAAGCAAAAACCCGACCGCCACAAAACAGAAATCCACGATAATACGGACGCGCCCAAAGGGTTTGGAACTTTTATCGCTGATAACGATCGCCACCAAATCATTGGGTCCCGCACCGGCATCTGACTTGATCACGATAGACATGCCGAAGGCTAAGATCACACAGCCCGCGGCAAGGACTAAAACGCGTACAGAAAACGGAAGTTCAGAATGAACAGCATTTTCAAATAAACGTGTAAAAAAATCAATGATCGGACCGCCGAATATCATGCATACGATCGTTCCGATCTTAATGTAGCTTTTATCAATCACCCAAAACAAAACTATGATAACGACACAGACCGCCATATGGGTATAGCCATGTGTCAGAATATCCGTAGTATGGGAGAGTGTACGAAAAATCCCCTGAACAAAGACATTGAAAGGATCTGCCCCTAACTCTGTCAATAGAAAGAGCGTAACCCCCAGATGAGCAATGATAAGCCCAATAAATAGTATTGTCAACCGATATATAACTTCCCTTAGACTTCGCTGCATTTCTCAACCTCACCACGACTGACGCGCAGGCACAATCCACATCTTCAGTACCCCGAAAAACTCCCGCGTCATATAGTTCACAAACATGACCCGCGAGGTGGGCGCGGTAACCGCGTACACATTCTGATAACCTGCACGTTTTGCAAGCCCCTTGGCGCGGTACATATGGAAATTATTGGTGACAATTCCCACTCTGACCGTCCCATATAACCGTCCGCCCTGGTCTTCTTCCAGAATCTTTCTGGAAAAAAGTAGGTTCTCCCACGTTGTGGTCGAACTCTCCTCTTTCAATATCCTGTCTCTGCTGATTCCGCGGCCTGCCAGATACTCGCACATCGCGTATGCTTCCGTTACCATCTCATCATGCCCCTGCCCTCCGGAAACAATGGCTTTCGTAGATGTATGCCTGCTAAGATAGGCAATAGCTGCGTTCAGGCGTAGCCTAAGAGCGCGGGTGAGGCGCATTCCCTCTACCTTCGCCCCCAGCACAATAATGTAGTCGCATTCTTTCTCCTTAAGGGGCGGTCTCATCCCGGATAAGATCAGCAACTCCACCGCCGCAAAAAAGGCAAAAAATACAATACACGCCAACCGGATCCCCCTGAGAAGTCCTTCTTCTAAAAGACACTTCTTCCACTCAAACAGGCAGAGCGCCATCCCAAGAACCAGCCATAACCGCGGAAAACGGGAATTCCAACGCCGCAGATACAGGCAGATAACAATGTAATAAATAATACAAAGGGCTCCTATCGTATAGAGCACTGTTATTTATTCTTTCCGCAGCATTTTTTGTATTTCTTTCCGCTTCCGCAGGGACAGGGATCGTTCGGATATACTTTTTTCTCTACCCGTACCGTATGGGCATTCTTCTGCTCCTTATAAAGCTCTTTCCGTCTCTCCTCCGGAATAATCTCCTCCCACTGTGGAAGCCCGTACAGCCATTCTGCTTTCGCCTCCACCATATTTTTATATAAGCTCTCTTTGTCAAAAGCCAGGCTTACCTGCGTGTCCTCGTCCATTGTTTCAATAGGATTCGGTTCTTTCAGGCTGTCGTTGATACCGTCCAGGAACCCTGTCATTGTAAATACTTCTATTCCATATTTTTCTGCAAGCTCTTTGACTGTCCCTTTCACCTCTTTATCCGGATCATCAAGCAGCTTCTCATAAATTCCTTTTTCGATCTCAAAATATTTTTTCCAAAATTTCTCCAGAGTTCCTTTATCCGTCTCTGTCGAATAGGCAGTATCACGCCACTGCTCCAGTAATGTACTCATAGGGTAAATTCTCCTTTTTGTTCTCTTATATTTCACAAGTATACCGCATTTCACTGCTGTTTGCAAAACTTTTCTTGCCGAAATCTGATTTTCTCTTTATAATCATGTATATCAACATGAACGAAAGGTGATCTTATGAAACGAGTAAAACGTATTCTTGCGCTTATTGGCGCCCTTCTTCTATTTGCAATGTATGCCTCCACCCTCGTTTTTGCGCTGGCCGGTAGCGCAAGATCTATGGATTTCCTGAAAGCCGCCGTTGCCTGTACTATACTTGTCCCCGTACTTCTTTACGCCTATACTCTGTTCTACAGACTGTCCCATGATGGACAGACAAGGGATGCGGATCCCCGCGACGCCGATGACGACTGAATTTGTTTATCCGTACAGCGCCGCCATAAGCCAGGCGGCGCCTGACTCCTCAAAAAACCTTTTCCAGCCATCCTCCTCATTTTCCCTGATCTTACGCCGTCTTCTTAAGTATTCCTCCATAGAAATCATTTCCTGTTTTTCTTCCTGGATTTTCTGCCCCATATCTATGTACCCCCTTTTTTTCTTTGGCTCTTCCTCCCCGGTTTTCGTTTCCCGTCAAAAGAGTAAGCCCGCCATTCTTATTATATGAAATTATTTCTCATCCTATGACAAAATGACGTGCACAGCAGATCATTATAAAAATATTGACAATCCCCCCCTTTTTCCTCTACACTAATACTATGAGTTGCCCGGCAAATGAGTCCACCGTCCATTTGTCCCTTGACTCATACTATCCAATTTTAGGAAAGAGGGAAGACTATGGAAAATCTGATGATACCGGAAAACTACCGTTCCCCGCTTACGATCCGGGAAACCGAGGTCGCTATCAAAGAAGTCAAAGACCATTTTGAACGGGCGCTTGCCAAGTCGCTCCATTTGACCCGTGTATCCGCGCCATTGTTCGTGCGTCCGGAATCCGGTCTCAACGACAATTTGAACGGAGTGGAGCGTCCGGTCGCCTTTGGGATTAAAGAACAGGAAGAAAAAGAAGTTGAGATTGTCCATTCACTCGCTAAGTGGAAACGATATGCCCTGAAACGCTACGGCTTCCACTCAGGCGAAGGGCTTTACACGGATATGAGCGCTATCCGCAGGGATGAGACAACCGACAATATCCACTCTATCTATGTGGACCAGTGGGACTGGGAAAAAGTAATTTCCAGAGAAGAACGCAATATGGAAACCCTGGAATATACTGTGAACAAGGTCTATTCTGCCCTGAAAGAAACCGAGCAGTTCATGTCCCGCCGCTATAATTATATTGAAGCGTATCTGCCTGAAGAGATCACATTCATCACATCACAGGAACTGGAGACTATGTATCCGGACTTCGCGCCAAAAGAACGGGAATACCATTTTGCCAAAGCGAAAGGCGCTGTGTTCATCAAGCAGATCGGGAAAACCCTTGCATCTGGGAAAAAACATGACGGCCGTGCGCCGGACTACGACGACTGGGAACTAAACGGCGATATTATCGTCTATTATCCGGTTCTTGACATTGCCCTGGAGCTTTCTTCCATGGGAATCCGCGTGGATGAGGCCGCCTTAAAACGGCAGCTTGCCGCGGCCGGCTGCGAAGAACGCGCCCATCTGGATTTTCAGAAAGCCCTGTTAGACGGTCAGCTTCCTTACACAGTAGGAGGCGGAATCGGTCAGTCGCGTATTTGTATGTTCTACCTGCGCAAAGCGCATATCGGCGAAGTCCAGTCTTCCGTATGGCCGGAGGAAACTGTCGAATACGCAGCAAAACATAATTTGTTTCTTCTTTAGTTACCGCAATTAAAAAGAGGGCGCCCTTTCCCAATCCAGGATGGCGCCCTCCTCTTCTGCTTCTGATACTAACCCAAGTCTCCTACATCGATCAACGCTGCATCCAATGCATCATAATCTGACTGCGGGATCTCATATATTTTATCATTCAACTGAACATGGACGGTGATCGTCTTCTTCTCATTGTATGTCAGGGAAGAACTCATTCTTTCCATAAGAATCTCATACAGCTTGTTCGCTGTCCATTCATTAGCCTCTTCATTCGTCGGCTGTTCTGTCAATCCTTCCGCATACTCCTGCGCTGCCGTTACAAGTTCATCCTGAACCCCGTTAAAGACTCCTGTCAGCTGTTCTACTTCGACATCTACAGTAAAATTGTCGCCGTCTTCCTTCGCTTCCAGAACGGTATACTTCGTGCTCTTTAAGATATCTGCGTAAAATGCTCTGTACTTGTCCTGAAGTTCATCAGAAATACCCAGCGCCGCGAAATCGGACATGATGGTATCCAGATTCGACTGATAGTCCTCTTCTGCCTGTTCTTTTGTACGCTCTGTCAGCTTCATGTAGTCTTCCTGTTCATTCTTTGTCACCAGGTCAAGACATGCCTTCACATAACCGCTGGCATCAAATTTCTTCCCACATCCAGCGCTCAACACCATAACGGCGCATAATGTCACTGCCATCACAGCTACTCTGATTCTTTGTTTCATCCTTTTATCCTCCTCAGAAACTTTAATTATACTTGACTATTATACCTTATGCTTTCCCCTTTTTCAACCGAAAACCCAAAACAAAACAGGATTCTTTCGGGACTTTCGGGTTGAGCGATACATCTACAGTTCCTCAAAAAACTCGACGCAGTCCATCTTTCTGATCGCATCAAAAATCTCATTCCTCTGCTTCCGGTCATAGACTTCAATACCGACAATTGCATTCAGCCCTTCCCCGCCGGACTTATCTGAATTCCATATGGAATTACGCACTTTCACATCCATCTTTTTAAGCTCTGACCGAAACTGGACCGCACATTGATTGTTCGGAAACTCCAGATACAGATCAAAAATCTTCGCACAAGCGTGGAGCCAGACATCCATTTTCGTCAAAAGTTCCAACGTCAGCATCACCAAAATCAACGTGACAAAAGCTCCCTCTACAAAGCCGATTCCCGCCGCAAGCCCCAAACACGCGCACGCCCAAAGCCCCGCCGCAGTAGTAAGCCCCCGCACCTGGTTCTTCCCCGTTACAATAATCGTACCGACCCCCAGGAAACCGACCCCGCTGATCACCTGGGCGCCGATACGGGCAATATCTGTATTCCCGTCAAAATTCAAGTAAATATACTCTCCGGTCATCATCACAAGCGCCGAACCGATACAGACCAGCACATGTGTCTTGACTCCGGCGCCCCTTCGCTTTATCCCACGGTCAACACCGATGACCAGTCCCATCAAAAGAGCAGAGACCATCCGGAAAACGATCGCTTCTATAGACCATCCCTTTGCTATCGACAAAAATTCAACCATCCTGTCTCTCTCCTTTGGTGTATTACTCCTGCAGAATTACCCGCGGAAAATAATATCATGCCTTCCCGGTCCATTGGAAACCATGGTGATCGGATATCCAATCTCCTTTTCAACGAATTCAATATAATTCCGGCAGTTCTCTGGAAGCTCTTCGTACTTCTTGATGCCGCGTATATCACACTTCCATCCCGGCAGGTTTTTCAGCACGGGCTTTGCTTTTTCCAGAAGATACGTGGGCGGAAATTCTGTCGTAACTTTTCCGTCGATCTCGTAACCCACGCAGACCGGAATCTCATCCAAATATCCCAGCACATCGACGACTGTAAACGCTACGTCCGTCGTTCCCTGCAGGCGGCAGCCATATTTTGACGCGACACAGTCGAACCATCCCATTCTCCGGGGACGTCCTGTCGTAACGCCGAATTCTCCGCCGTCCCCGCCCCGTTTTCTAAGCTCGTCCGCCTCATCTCCGAAAATCTCACTGACAAACGCACCGGCCCCGACCGCGCTGGAGTATGCTTTACATACGGTCACAATCTGTTTAATCTCATACGGCGGAATACCTGCGCCGATGGCGCCGAAAGCCGCTAATGTAGAGGAGGATGTCACCATAGGGTAAATGCCGTGGTCCGGATCCTTTAAAGTTCCAAGCTGGCCTTCCAGCAGAATGTCCTTTCCCTCTTTAAGCGCCGCATCCAGATATAAGGACACATTACACACATACGGCTCTACCATCTCTTTATATTCCATCAGTTCCTTATACAGATCTTCCGGATCGATCAACGGCTTATGGTACAGATGTTCCAGAAGGACGTTCTTCTGCTGGGCCACCCGGACCGTCTTCTCCTTCAGAAGTCCCTCGTCAAATAATTCGCTGATCTGAAAACCGATCTTTGCGTATTTATCTGAATAGAAAGGAGCTATGCCTGACTTTGTCGATCCAAAGGATTTCCCGCCTAGGCGTTCCTCTTCATAGGCGTCAAAATTCTTGTGATACGACATTACCATCTGCGCCCTGTCAGAAACCAGAATCTTCGGGGCCGGGACCCCTCTTTCAACAATAGACTGGATTTCCTTAAATAATACAGGTACATCTACCGCTACCCCGTTCCCAATAATACTTGTGGTATGTCCATAGAAAACACCTGACGGAAGCGTGTGAAGTGCAAACTTCCCATAATCATTGACGATCGTATGCCCTGCATTTGCTCCTCCCTGGAAACGAATGACGATATCCGCCTTTTCAGCAAGCATATCCGTAATCTTTCCTTTTCCCTCGTCTCCCCAGTTCGCGCCTACTACTGCTTTTACCATGCCTACTCCTCCTATATAAGAACAACTTATAAATTTAATGAATGCCTCTTATAAGACACCGCTAAAATTATACTACATTTTCTTTTGGATGTACATATTTTTGTTGATATTCCTTGCTATTTACATCAGCGGCGCAATCAGCCGCAAGAGCTGCCCGTAGATCTTAATCAGCAGGCTTCTGCTTTTTACCTCTGTCAGTGTAATCTTCTGACACTTCTTCAAGGTTTCCTGGAAATCCTTCTCAATATCATACACGACAGGATTGTGATAGATAAACACACCGCACTCAAAATGAAGATATAGGCTTCGGAAATCTAAGTTTACCGTCCCCACTGTCGCCGTGTCGTCGTCTGAGGTAAAAATCTTAGCATGGACAAATCCCGGCGTATACTCGAAGATCTGGACGCCGCTCTCTAAAAGCTCTGCATAGTATGTCTTCGCCAGATAAAATGCATACGGCTTATCCGGGATATGAGGCATAATAATCTGTACTTCGATTCCGCTCTTTGCCGCCCTCGTAAGTCCTGTAAGCATCTCGCTGTCCAGAATCAGATACGGCGTCATGATGTGCACATACTTTTTCGCATGGTTCAGGATATGGAGGTATACTTCCTCTCCCACGTTCTCATTATCATAAGGACTGTCCCCATATGGAATCATATAACCGTACTCCCGCCGGAAGCCCTTATGCTTCTGAGTCAGATACCGCCTGTAATCCTCCGGACGCCTCTCGTCAATATTCCACATCTGGAGAAACATCATGGTAAAGCTCTGAACCGCATCGCCTTTCAACATGATAGCCGTATCTTTCCAGTGCCCGAACCTTACTTTCCGGTTGATATATTCGTCCGCCAGATTGACTCCTCCTGTAAACGCCACTTTTCCGTCAATAACACATATTTTCCGGTGATCCCGGTTATTCTGGCTGGTTGAGAGGATCGGTTTGATCGGCGCATACTGCTTACAGGCGATCCCCATCCGCTTTAGCTCAGACGGATATTCATAGGGAAGCTGGCTCACACTGCAGAAACCATCGTAGAGGAACCTCACCTCGACTCCTTCCTCCACCATCCGACACAGGATGTCCAGGATCGCATTCCAC
>CAMNWW010000051.1 GCA_946566415.1 uncultured Lachnospiraceae bacterium
CAGCCTGAAAGAGCGAAGTACAATGCAGGAAGCGATTTCCGCGCATAAAGTAGGGGGGATTGTAAGATTGACGGGATTTATTATCAAACTGAGCCTATTGTTTGAACTGGCAGGGGCTATGGCGTTGTTGCCGGTTTTTTGCAGAGAGTTTGGAGCCGGCAAGGGGCTTTGGTATGCAGTATTTCATTCTGTTTCGGCATTCTGCAACGCTGGATTCGACTTAATGGGAAGCCAAACGCCGTATTCGTCGCTCACATATTTTGCGGATGAGCCGGTCGTGAACATTGTGATCATGCTGTTGATTATAATTGGGGGAATTGGATTCATTACTTGGGATGATATTAAGACACACAGACATCATATCCGAAAATACCGGATGCAGAGCAAGGTGATTCTTGCAGTCACCGTATGCCTCATTTTTCTTCCGGCGCTTTATTTTTACTTTTTTGAATTTTCCAATATTCCGGCGGGAGAAAGGATTTGGTATTCTCTGTTCCAGTCGGTCACACCAAGAACGGCAGGTTTTAACACCGCAGATCTTGCCCTTTTAAGTGAAACAGGAGGCGCGGTAATGATCATACTGATGTTGGTGGGCGGATCTCCCGGCTCTACGGCAGGCGGTATGAAGACGACAACATTTGCAGTTCTGATTTCAGCGGCAGCTTCGGTTTTTCGCGGCAGAGAGAACGCACATTTTTTCGGGCGCAGGATATCGGAGGACACGGTGCGAAGTGCAGTAGCTGTTTCTACTATGTATTTTGCCTTGTTTTTAAGCGGAGGTTTTTTAATCAGCAGGATAGAGGGACTCCCGCTGCTGCCGTGTTTATATGAAACCGCTTCGGCCGTCGCTACGGTGGGGCTTACTCTGGGGATTACGCCAAAGCTTGGACTTGTGTCCCGGGGAATTCTCGTTTTACTGATGTACATTGGCAGGGTCGGCGGAATGACTTTGATTTTTGCGGCAATGCCGGTTGGAAGGAGAGGGAATACAGCAAGGCTTCCCAAGGAGCGGCTGACAGTAGGGTAGGAGGAAGATAATGAGATCAATATTATTGATTGGGCTTGGGCGATTCGGCAGACATATTGCCATGAAACTGAACGACCTGAATTATCAGGTAATGGCGGTGGATAACAAAGAGGAAAGAGTAGATGCCGCGCTGCATCTGGTGACCAACGCGCAGATTGGGGACAGCACCAGTGAGGAATTCCTATCTGGAATGGGCGTACGTAATTTTGATGTCTGCATCGTTACGATCGGAGATGATTTTCAGAGTTCTCTGGAGACAGCGTCCCTTCTTAAAGAATTGGGAGCAAAAAAAGTGATCGCCAGAGCTTCCAGAGGGGTACAGGAAAAATTCCTGCTTCGGAACGGTGCGGACGAAGTCGTTTATCCGGAAAAACAGCTCGCGTCCTGGACGGCGATCCGATGCACCTCGGAACACATCCTGGATTATATTGAGCTGGATCGGGACTATTCGATTTTTGAACTGACGATTCCCGACACTTGGAATGGGAAAACGATTCTTCAGCTTGATATACGTAAAAAATACGGCATCAATATTTTAGGAATCAGAGAGAAAGGCAAACTCAATATGGACATTATCCCGGACACTGTCCTTAGCAGAGAAAAATCCATATTAGTTTTAGGAAAACAGAAAGCAGTTCAAAAATGTTTTCACATTTAACGTCCTCAAAGTTGAGAAAGGGATGAATTAGATGAGAGACACAATTTTACTCTGTCTGACCCTTATGGTTTTTGTGATCAGTTATTATAGTAATAAGAAAGTGGATGAATTTATCAAAAGCAACCGAAAGTAGATAGAAAATAGTTTTTCTGGTATAATGAGGTAAACGTTTAAGGAGATGGGTATGGTGTATCAGACGCAAAAAGGGCATACAGAAGAACATATCTTGGTCTGTCTTTCATCTTCTCCGTCGAATGCGAAAATCATTCATACGGCGGCGAGGATGGCGAGAGCTTTCAACAGCCGGTTTACCGCCCTTTTTGTGGAAAATCCGAATTATGAAACAGCGCCTGAAAACAGGCGGCGGCTGAGAGAGAATCAAGCGCTTGCAAAGCAGCACGGCGCGCAGGTCGAAACGGTCTACGGGGAAGACGTGGCGTACCAGATCGCAGAATTTGCCCGTCTATCGGGCATCACAAAAATTGTTTTAGGACGGAGCATCGCCGCGCAGAGGTCGCCTCTCGGGAAAATGATGCTGACAGAACAATTAAGCTTTTATGCCCCGGAAATAGATATCCACATTATTCCCGACGGCAGCGCAGGCCGGATATACAGGCCGGTCAAAGTAAAAAATAATCACAAAGCCGGTATTTGGAAAGACGCCGCAAGCAGCATCGCGTTTTTGTGCGGAACCACCCTTTTGAGTCTGGGCTTCTACCGCCTGGGCTTTACAGATGCAAATATTATTATGGTATATATTCTTGGAGTATTGTTGACGTCAACAGTGGTATCCCATCAGATATACAGTCTTGTTTCGTCAATCGCCAGTGTGTTTATCTTTAATTTTTTATTTACGCATCCGCGATTTTCGTTTACCGCCTACGAGACCGGCTATCCGGTTACCTTCGTCGTCATGTTTCTTACAGCGTACATTACAGGGACGTTTGCTATCCGCTATAAGGAGCAGGCCGCCCAGTCGGCTAAGATCGCCTATCGGACGAAAATACTGTTTGATACGAATCAACTGCTTTCAAAGGCAGGGAACAAGGCGGAGATACAGAACGCTGCGGCTGAACAGATCATGAAGCTTTTGGGCAGAAATATCGTTATCTTTGAGAATGAAAACGAAGGGCTTTCCGCTCCTCTTTTCTTCCCGCCGGATACGGCGTGGGATACGTCCTACGACCTGGAAGAGGAGCTGGATACGGCAAGGTGGGTGTTGAAGAATAACCATGCCGCAGGAGCTTCTACCAATATTTTACCGGATACGAGATACATGTACCTGGCCATCAGGGTAGGGGAGCGCGTTTATGGGGTGATCGGTATTGACGCGGCGGAGAACCCTCTTGATGCTTCAGAGCAGAGCATTCTGCTGTCCATTCTTGGAGAATGCGCCCTGGCGCTTGAAAATGAAAAGAATGCCCGTGAAAAAGAGGCGGCGGCTGTTCTCGCCGAGAGCGAACAGCTCAGGGCAAACCTGCTCCGAACGATTTCTCATGATCTGCGGACTCCTCTTACGACAATCTCCGGGAATGCCAGTAATCTGATCAGTAATGGGAGCAGCTTTGACGAAAAGACCAGGAAACAGATTTATACGGATATTTATGACGACGCCATGTGGCTGATCAATCTGGTGGAAAACCTATTGTATGCTACCCGGATTGAGGAAGGCCGGATGACCCTGAATACCTCCACAGAGCTTCTCGGCGATATTGTGGAGGAGGCGATGAAACATATCAGCCGCAAAGCGGATCAGCGCCATCTTTCTGTTATGCACGAGGACGATATGATATTAGTCAGGGCGGATGCGAAACTGGTCGTACAGGTAATCATAAATATTGTAGATAATGCAGTAAAATATACCATGCCGGATTCCGACATTATAGTTAAGACAAGAAAGAACAATGGTATGGCAGAGGTTCGGATCGCGGATAACGGCAGTGGAATTTCGGATGAAGAAAAGGAAAAGGTATTTGAAAAATTTTACAGCGGAAGTAATAAAATCGCGGACAACCGGCGCAGCCTTGGGCTGGGGCTTTATCTGTGCAAAGCGATTATCGCTGCGCATGGAGGAGTAATCTGTGCAGAAGATAACGAGCCGAAAGGGACAGCGTTTGTTTTTACTCTTCCGCTTGAGGAGGTTACATTACATGAGTAAATTTCAGATATTGGTTGTGGAGGACGACGCGCCGGTCCGCAATCTCATCACGACCACATTAAAAGCACATGATTACCGTTTTGCCACTGCCGTAAATGGAAACGACGCCGTTATGGAGACGGCCTCCCACAACCCGGATGTTATTCTGCTGGATCTGGGACTGCCGGATATAGACGGCGTGGAGGTCATCCGCCGTATCCGCAGCTGGTCGAATGTGCCGATTATTGTCATCAGCGCCAGAAGCGAGGACAATGATAAGATCGACGCCTTGGATGCAGGGGCGGACGACTACTTGACAAAGCCGTTTTCTGTGGAAGAACTTTTGGCAAGACTTCGCGTCACTCAGAGACGGCTTGTCCAGATGCAGAGCGCCGGAGGAAATCAGCCGGTCTTTGTTAATGGACAGCTAAGGATAGATTATGCCTCAGGATGCGCCTATCTGAACGGGGAAGAGATGCATCTGACGCCTATCGAGTATAAGCTTTTATGCCTTTTGTCGCAGAATGCAGGCAAAGTGCTGACTCACAAATTTATTACACAGAGCGTCTGGGGGAGCAGTTGGGAAAATGATATAGGTTCTCTGCGGGTGTTTATGGCGACTCTCCGTAAAAAGCTGGAAAAGGCTCCCGGCTCCCCGCAGTATATCCAGACACATATCGGAATCGGCTACAGGATGCTGCGAATCGAGTAGATAAATAGGGTTGTTTCATGATGAATCCTTCATGAAACAACCCTGGGAACCGGGAGATTTCTATGGAAATGCGAAAGAAGAAACTTCCGGTTGGGATCGAAAATTTTGAAGAAATCAGGAAAGAAGATTTTTACTATATCGATAAAACAGGGCTTATTATTGAATTACTTCATAGCTAGGGAGCGGTGAAATGGATACTATGACCAGATGATCTCCCTGATCCGAAGCGAACCTCATGTGCAGCCGGAAAACTACTGGATCAATACCAGCAGCAATGACGCGGTGAAGCGGTTTATTCAGGAATCGGCAAACGCGACGACAAAACGGGAGATTGAGCGTCTGGTGGCAGGGCGACCACTAAGGAGACTAAAGGACAGTCTCCAAGTGTCTGCTTTTACCATGGTGTTCTGCTTGGAATTTTAGGTGTGAAGAACCGATGGGGAATTTCTTCCAACCGGGAGATGGGCGAGGGGTATGAGGATGACCTTGAAGACGACGGGGTAGAGAAGGTTCTGAAATACGGAATCGCATGTTATAAAAAGCGGTGCAGGGTCATGCTTGCAGAAAAGTAATTACAAAATTGACAAAACGGAAAAAGAGTGGTAATATTCAGACAATAAAAAGAAGGAGAAAAGACATGATGAAGAACTGTTGTAAAAACATTTGTTGCTGTCGGATGTTAGTGTACCGGATATGCTGTGTGGCGAAGTGTTGCAGCAGGCTTTGTTGTGCTTGAGTATTTTGTCTGTAATTGGCGCGCATATTCGGGAGCTGAATGGATTCAGCCCCGATTTTTTTGTGATATAGGAAACTTCGTTCCCTATATCACAAAAAACCTCCGGGAGGATGCGCACTCGCGCGAAGATGTAATATGTCGCAAGCGACCGCGCTCGGCGCGAGAATGTGCTTCGGCACATTCTTTATTAAAAATCTTAGAAGGAAGGAAATAGAAATGGGAAATTATTATAAAGGTACTCTGGGACTGATCGGCAATACCCCGTTGGTGGAAGTGGTAAATATTGAAAAAGAGCTTGGGCTTGAGGCAAAGGTTCTGGTGAAACTGGAATATTTTAATCCTGCGGGAAGTGTGAAAGACAGAACGGCAAAGGCGATGATCGAGGACGCGCAGGAGAGGGGACTTTTAAAGGAAGGCTCGGTGATCATTGAGCCGACGTCGGGAAATACAGGTATCGGGCTGGCATCCATCGCGGCGGCAAAGGGGTATCGCGTCATTCTTACCATGCCGGAGACCATGAGCGTGGAACGGAGAAATATTTTAAAAGCATACGGCGCCGAGATCGTGTTGACAAAAGGCGCAGAAGGGATGAAAGGCGCCATTGCGAAAGCGGAAGAATTGGCGGAGCATCTCCCGGACAGTTTTATTCCGGGACAGTTTGTAAATCCGGCAAATCCGGCGGTTCATAGAGCGACGACCGGGCCGGAGATATGGAAGGATACGGACGGAAAGGTAGATATTTTTATCGCAGGTGTAGGAACGGGCGGCACGGTCACCGGGGTCGGGCAGTATTTGAAAGAACAAAATCCGGACGTCCGGGTGGTAGCGCTGGAGCCGGAGGCGTCCCCTGTATTGTCAGAAGGGAGGGACGGCGCCCATATGATCCAGGGGATCGGAGCGAATTTCGTACCGGAAGCGCTGGATACGTCGGTGTATGACGAGGTGTTCAGGGCGAAAGACAAGGATGCGTTTGCGGCTGCAAAACTTCTCGCTAAAAAGGAAGGCATCCTGGTCGGAATTTCCTCGGGAGCCGCCATGCACGGGGCTATCGAGCTTGCAAAACGGCCTGAAAACAAAGGAAAAATGATTGTGGCGCTGCTTCCCGACAGCGGAGACAGATATTATTCGACGCCCCTGTTCGTAGAATGAGTCAAGGAAAAAATCGACGGTGGACTCATTTGTCGGGTAACTCATTTGTCGGGTAATTCATAGAATAGATGTTGGAAAATAAAAAGGGGGATAAAACATATGGAAAGAGTCATTGAAAAAAATATCCGGAATATTGTCAGCAGCATTTTAGAAGATTATGGAATGGAAAGGACGATAGACAAAATTGATATCTTTAACCAGCCGGATAAACAAGAAGTGATCAATATTATATCCGGGCTTTTGCAGATCGTATATCCGGGTTACTACTGGGATAAGACGAATAAAATTTATAACATTGCCCACAAATTGTCTGTAAAGGTGGAGGACACAGTATACCACTTGAATAAACAGATCAAGCTGGCGCTGCGCTTTGCGCCGGACTATTCGGATGAAGAGGACGCGGAAGTAAAGTCGCAGATGATAACGGCGGATTTTTTTCATCGGATTCCTTATGTGAGGGAAATGCTTGAAACAGACGTACAGGCGGCGTTCCAGGGCGACCCGGCGGCGAAATATAAGGAAGAGATCATAATGTCTTATCCGGGTCTTTATGCGATCACGGTAAACCGTCTGGCGCACGAGCTGTTTCTTCTGGAGGTTCCTTTGATTCCCCGGATCATGACAGAATACGCACACAGTATTACCGGCATCGATATCCATCCGGGGGCAACGATCGGAAAATATTTTTTTATCGATCACGGAACCGGGATCGTGATCGGCGAGACCGCGCACATCGGCGACCATGTGAAGATTTACCAGGGGGTGACGATAGGCGCGCTGTCGACCAGGGACGCGGAGAAATTGAAGAACAAGAAGAGACATCCCACGATCGAGGATAATGTCACGATCTACGCAGGCGCTTCGATCCTGGGAGGAAGCACAGTAATCGGTGAAAACAGTGTGATCGGCGGAAATGTCTTTATTACGTCGTCCATTCCGGAAGATACAAGAGTGAATATGAAAAATCCGGAATTAAATTTTAAACAGAGGACGGTATAATAAAATTATACTTGAAATTATAATAATTTCCGGTATAATATCCATAAAAACAATGAGCAGTGCGAAAAAAATAGAACGGGCTTTTCGTCATGCTTGCATGTAAGAAAATCCTGTTCTATCTTTTTTCATAGGGCGAACCTCCGGCCGTGAACGAGGAGGTGTTTGGCTTCCGGGTTTGACGCTGCGAAGGGAAGGAGACGGTGATATGGAGAAGTTTGTCGATCGGAAAACGGAAATGGAAACTCTGGAGAACGAATATAAGCGAAACGCAAGCTCCCTTGTCGTGATCTATGGACGGCGGAGAGTGGGGAAAACGACGCTGATTTCCGAGTTCATTAAGAACAAAAGATCACTTTTTTTCCTTGCCAGCGAGGAATCAGAAGTGCAGAATCGGAACAATTTTAAGGATAAAGCCGCAGATTTTATTGAAAACAATATTTTAAAAAATGCGGAAGTCAAGAATTGGGATACGATTTTCAAAGCGATCGCGGACACGGTTTTTGAATCGAAACCGGTAATCGTTATGGATGAATTTCAGTATATTGGAAAATCCAATCCCGCTTTCCCGTCGGTGTTCCAGCGCATTTGGGAAGAAATATTGAAAAACAGGTCAGTCATGGTGATTCTTTGTGGTTCGCTGATCTCCATGATGGAATCACAGACGCTGGCGTATGGAAGTCCTCTTTACGGGCGGCGCACGGCGCAGATTCGTATGAAACAGATTCCGTTTTCACATTATCATGAGTTCTTTCCGAATAAAAGCCGCAGAGAATTGATTGAAATGTACGCGGTGACAGGCGGCGTCCCTAAATACATTGAATTATTTTCCGAAAGATCCGATATCTACAGATCTATTCAGGACTGTGTCGTCAATCCTTCGGGGTATTTATATGATGAGCCTCATTTTCTCCTGCAGCAGGAGGTGACGGAAATCGGCAGCTATTTTTCCATAATCAAGGCGATTGCCGCAGGAAACCGGAAGCTTTCTTCGATATCTACGGTATTAGAAATTAAGGCGACCAGTCTGACTAAATATCTGAAAACATTGATAGACCTTGATATTTTAGAACGAGAGGTTCCGGTAACGGAGGAGAACCCTGAAAAAAGTAAAAAAGGATTATATAAGATCAAGGATAATTATATTCGTTTCTGGTTTGCTTTTGTTTATCCCAATATGAGTTTTATAGAAAGCGGAAACACTCATATTGTGATGGATAAGATTCGCAAAGGAGTAATCAGCGCTCATACGGCTTTTGTGTATGAAGATATCTGTCGTGAAAAAATGTGGGATCTGAACGCCGCGGACTATTGGCCGTTCCATTTTTCAAAAATAGGGCATTGGTGGGACAGTAAAAACGAGATCGACATCGCTGCGTTTGACCCGGAGGGAGAAGACTTGATTCTTGGTGAATGCAAATATTGGCAGGAGGCTGTTGGGTCGAATATTTTGCATGAACTGGAGAAAAAGGCGGACAAAGTAGAGTGGAAGAAGAACAAACGCCGTGTATGGTATGTGTTGTTTGGCGCCGCAGGATTTACAGAGGAATTGAAAATGATTGCAGCAGAGAGGGAGAATCTGCTTTTGTTCGATGAACTGGATAGTTAACAAAAATCCATCCTGACATCTGCAATTTCTATTGACAAACATATATCGCAGTACTATACTGTATATCGTAGTACGATGTATCGCATTGCTGAGTAAGGTGATTTGATGGACAGCCATATTAGAAAAGTATATGTACCGATGACTGAGACGGGGTTTTATATTTTATTATGCTTAAGAGAAGAAGCCCACGGATACAGTATTGTGAAAAAAACGGAAGAATTAACAAAGGGGGAGATAAAGATCAGCCCCGGGACACTATATGGCAGCCTGTCCAAGATGGAAAAAGACGGTCTTATCAGGTTTGTCAGGGAAGAAGAAAAGCGAAAGATTTATTGTATTACAGAGCTTGGAACACAGGTGCTTAATCTGGAAATGAAGCGGATTGAACGCTTGTATAGAAGTATGGAGGAGGCGAAGTAATATGAAAAACACAAAAACGGAGTTCAAATTTTTCACCGTTCCGGAATGGAAGAAGGAAGAAAGATATTTAAGGGAGCAGCATAGATGCGGCTGGGAATTTGTCTCGGCTAATTTTATTTGTCAGTATCATTTTAAAAGATGTGAACCGAAAGATGTGATCTATCAGTTGGACTTTAACCCGGAGAGTGAGACGAATAGAAACGAGTATATTCAGATGTTTTCTGACTGCGGCTGGGAGTACCTGCAGAATTTTTCGGTTATAGCTACTTCCGCAAGGCCGCTTCTGAAATGAATGGAACAGAAGAAGAAATTTTCTGCGACGACGCCTCCCGGTTGGATATGATGAAACGAGTGTTTCAAAAGCGTATGATACCGCTTCTTTGCATGTTCTTTTTAATCATTATTCCGCAGATTATAATACAAAGCCGGTTCAACCGGCCGGAAAATGATGTTTTGCTGGCTATATTCTGCATCATGTTTGTCGTATATCTTGTGTTTTTTATAAAGTTTGCCCTTCGATTTTGGGACTACTTTAAAGCTGTTTATAGACAGGGGGTGTGAAGAGTGATTATTGATTTTATGGAAGCGGCTTTTCCGTGGATTGCGATGGGATTATTTGCGGCGGTCAGCTGTTCGTTAATGAGTAAAGAAGATAAATAACGACCTGCCGACGCCGTATATAGACAAAAATTTCCACCTGTGCGGTTGGAATTGCGATTCGCGGCAGCACAGGTGGAAAAATTTACTTGTGAATTTTTAGTCCGTGGAGAACTTTTACAAATCCAGGGTCGTCGTGATTGACGATCTCGCTGTGTCCCATATCCAGCGCGGCGATTTCAGACATTTCTTCTTCGGTCAGTGAGAAATCCCAGATGTCGATATTTTGTTCCATCCGGTTTTTGTGAACAGATTTCGGGATAACAACAACACCTCTTTGGACGTTCCAGCGAAGGGCTGTCTGTGCCGCGCTCTTGTTGTACTTTTCTCCGATTTTGGTGAGGACAGGATGCGTGAAAATGTCGAACTTGCCTTCCGCGAACGGTCCCCATGCCTGCGGGCGGATACCGTATTCCTTCATCAAAGCCAGAGCGTTTTCCTGCTGGAAGAAGGGATGCAGTTCTACCTGGTTGACTGCCGGAATGACATCAATTGTTTCGCAGAGATCCGCCAGTCTTGCCGGATAGAAGTTGCAGACGCCGATCGCTTTCAGAAGCCCCTCTTTATAGGCGTCTTCCATTGCGCGGTAAGCGCCCACATAATCTCCCATCGGCTGATGAACCAGATACAGATCAAGATAATCCAGGCCTAAATGCTCATGTACGGTAAAGAAGCAAGCAACCGAAAACAAGAGATAGACCGCCA
>CAMNWW010000052.1 GCA_946566415.1 uncultured Lachnospiraceae bacterium
AACCTCTACTAACAGAGTCAGAGTCTGCTGTGCTGCCATTACACCAATCCGCATTATATGGTATAATTCATCTGCTCTCAACAGCGAACAAGATTATTATACCAGAACTTTTCCAAATTGCAAGTCTTTTTTACTATTTTCCCCTATTTTTTTGTAGCAGCGCCGCATGGCTGAACTGTTACATTTTTTTACTGGGATTTTGAAAATTCTTTTAACAGTATCCGACCGCCAGCCCCGCTAGTAATATCATCACAGTCAGCGCAAGATTCAAGACCTGGAATTTCCAGCTCCACTTAACCCATTCTCCATAGCTGACTCCTGCCAGACCAAGCGAGATCAAAAGGACTGGATTCGTTGGATAAAACACATTAGAAAATCCGTCCCCAAAAGCAAACGCCACAATACACAACTGTGATGAGATTCCAAAGATCTGTGCAATCGGAACAATCAACGGTATGAGCAGAAACGCCTTAGCCGACCCGGAACCGATAAAAAAATTCATCACCAGCACAATTAGATAGATGAATAGAATGACGGCCCATTTCGGAAATCCTTCCGCTGTCATAACCGCGCCGTGAAGAATCGTATCCAGCACGTTCGCTTCTACCATCGTATATTTGATAGAACTTGCCATCAAAATCATAAGTATAGCCGGACAGATACTTGCACTTCCCGCACCAAAGCAGGAAACCAGGGCTTTCCCCTTCATATTGCAAAGACTAGGAGCCGTTATTCCCGCCGCCAGAAACATTACCGCGACAATAATCATCGTATAATCCTGAATTACCGTAAAAAAACCGGATAACAAAACAAGCAGGATCCCTGCGCCCAAAATTGCGGCAAAGCAAATCAGCCCTTTATCCATATGCGCCTGCTTTTCAAATTGCCCTTTTCTATCCGATGTGATCGGCCTCTCCACCTTCTTCGCATGGTTCCGTAAAAAAAGCATAAGCAGCAGATAGATCAGTACAAAGGACACAATCCGAAGCCACGCTCCTGAAAACACAGGAAGTCCCGCCAGTCCTTGTGCCACACCCACTGTAAACGGATTACAGACGCCTGCCGCAAACCCGCAGCTAACGGCCAGAATACTCATTCCCATCCCTGTCAGCTCGTCCCATCCAAGACTGACAGACAATGCGACCACGATCGGGACCAGGGGCACGCACTCCTCAAAAGAACCAATAAAAGAACCCAAAAACAGGAAAAAAAGTACGATAACTCCCATCAGAGTGTACCTTACTTTTCCATATTGATGTACGATCCTCTGTAACATATATTCCATTAGTCCGCATTTATCCAGACAGTTGAACGCGCCTCCCACGACCAGCAGAAATACGATGACCGCTATAATCGTTCCTCCGCCTTCGGCCGAAAGCACGAGAAATGGAGACAGCAGCCATTTCCAGAAGGGCAGTCCCCCTCTGACAGGTGTAAACCGTCCCTTTGGATCAATAATCATGTTTCCGTTTTCATCCGCGATACGGGCATATTCTCCTCCCGGAATAAGAAATGTAAGAATATATGTAAGGACCATCAATGCAAAAATGATCAAAATCGCTGTGATAAAAGATTTTACACTAATGTCCAGCCCTTTTCTCTTCCCCTGCTTCGGCTCGCCCATAACTATACCTCTCTCATCAAATATTTGTAATAATCTACTGCTGGGACCAGCGTATCAATATTAATATTCTCATTCAGTCCATGGATGCTGTCCAACTGCTGTTCGTCGATCTGAAACGGAAGAAAACGAAAACAGTTCTTACATATTCGTCCAAAAAAGCGGGAATCCGAAGCGCCTGTCATAATATAAGGCACCGCTGCGTCCACCTCTGGAAACGTTGCTTTCACCGCCTTCTCCAAAAGCCGGAATCCTTCGCTGTCATAATCCGCGATACCGGAGTCGATGCCATGCTCTATGATCTCTATTTCAATATCATATTTTTTCGCGATGGTTTTTAAGGCGGCGATGGAAGATGCCTCTCCCTGATGGTGCGAAAATCTCATATCGCCGACCACCCACGCCGTCTGGGGCAGTACGTTCCGCCCTTCCGATGCCTGCGCCATTGTAAATGCCAGGGTCGTCTTAAGCATCGCCCCGGCCGTCGGTGAAATCCCCGGCAGAACCGCTTTAAGAAGGCCGCCGAATATTTCCGTGTGTCCTGTGACCAGTCCTAAACTTCCCATATAAGGAGAGATTCTTTTGAACATTTCCCTTACCACAGGACTAATCTCACTCTTGAACGGACATTTACTGTCCACCTCGGCCATGAACGCCCCCAGCCTGACTAAGGGCGTATTTTTTCCCGGGGTGGATGCATGTCCTCCTGCCGACCTTGCGATAAACTTTAAAATACAGTCGCCTTTCTCCCCCATTCCTACCATCGCGAACGTACCTTTGGCGCCCCCGATCGGTTCACGCATGATCATACCGCCTTCATCAAAGACCATGTCGAATCGGACATTACGCTCTTCCAAAGCCCTGGAAATCCGCTCGGCGCCCTTACCCGTTGTTTCCTCTGTACATGCCGATTCAAAATATATATCCCGTCCCGGCATGAATCCTTCCTCAATCAGTTCCTGCGCCGCCTGAAGCATTGCCCACAGACCGCTTTTTGTATCCAGCGTACCGCGTCCCCAGAGTCTGCCGTCAGCCACATCGCCCGAAAAGGGTCCATGTTTCCACTTGCCGGGCGCCTCCACGACATCATGATGATTCATAAACATAACCGGAAGCTTTCCGTCTTTTCTTCCCTTCCATTTGAGAAGGATGCTTCCTCCAAAGTCCTCACATTCACACACCTGGAAAACCTTTGGAAACATCTCTTTTAATATATCATGAAACTCTCTGAACTTTGTAATATCCGGATTCTCCTCAAAAACAGATACAGTCTCCTTTTTGATAAGCTTAGCTAGATCTTCTATGTACCTTTTTCTTCTCTTCTCTATTGTGTTACCGATTGCTTTTTCCATATTTCCTATCATCGAATATTCTATATCCGTTTGATCCTCTCAACCGCTTCCAACGTATTCTCGTAGGTTCCAAACGCCGTCAGCCTGAAATAGCCTTCTCCGCTCGGTCCAAATCCCGACCCCGGAGTCCCGACCACATTCGCATTCTCCAAAAGAAAATCAAAGAACTCCCAGGACGTCATCTTATCCGGGGTTTTCAGCCAAATATAAGGAGAATTAACCCCGCCCGACACACTGTATCCAGCGTCTTTCAGCCCATTATAAATCGTCTGCGCGTTCTTCTGGTAGTACGCGATCTGCTCTTTTAGCTGCACCTTTGCCGTATCGGAATAGACCGCCTCCCCGGCTCTCTGCACAATATACGGAGCGCCGTTATACTTTGTGCCATGCCTCCTTGCCCAGAGGGAATGAAGCATGGTTTCCCCGCATTTCAAATCTTTGGGAATAATCGTTGCTCCCAAACGCAGCCCCGTAAATCCTGCATTCTTGGAAAAGCTTCTCAATTCAATCGCGCAGGTTCTTGCACCCTCGCACTGAAAGATCGTATGCGGTACATTTTCCTCTGTAATATACGCCTCATAAGCAGCGTCATAGATGATGACAGCGCCTCTGCTGTTTGCATAATCCACCCACCTCTGCAGTTGATCCTTTGTGAGCACAGCGCCTGTCGGGTTGTTCGGAAAACACAGGTATATAAGATCCGGCGTTTCCTTCGGAAGCTCCGGCACAAATCCTGTAGCTTCGGTACACGGCATATAGATCACATCGCTCCATGTCTCCGTCTTCGCGTCATATGTACCGGTACGCCCCGCCATAACATTCGTATCCACATAGACCGGATACACTGGGTCGCAGACAGCAATCTTTAAGTCCGACGCAAAGATTTCCTGAATATTGCCGGAATCGCATTTCGCGCCGTCGGAAACAAAAACCTCATCCGGGGAAATGTCGCACCCCCTCGCCTGGAAATCATTTTCCGCGATTGCTTTTCTTAAGAACTCATACCCCTGGTCCGGCGCATAACCGTGGAAAGTCTTGGCACATCCCATCTCGTCCACAGCATGGTGCAGCGCCTCGATGATCGCCGGTACGATCGGCTGCGTCACGTCGCCGATCCCCAGGCGGATAATCGAAGCCTGTGGGTGCTCCTCTGAAAATGCCGCAACCTTTTTCCCAATAGTAGAAAACAGATAACTCCCCGGTAACTTCAAATAGTTCTCGTTTATTCTGTACATTGCCCTATCCTCCTCTTCTATAATTTTATCTCTCCGTCAAACACATGCACCGCCGGACCTGTCATATACACTCTGTTCACAGAACGGTCCCAGCGGATATATAATTCTCCACCTAATAATTTAACGGTAACTTCCTCATCTGTCAAGTCATTCAGCACAGATGCCACTACTGCGGCGCATGCTCCCGTCCCGCAGGCAAAGGTTTCCCCAGACCCGCGTTCCCAGACCCGCATTTCGATCGTGCTTCGATTTACAGCCCTTATAAACTCAGTATTCACCTTTTCCGGGAACTGAGGATGGCATTCAAAATCAGGTCCCACCTCCCCAACCGGGAAATTCCATACATCTTTTACGCAGACTACAGCATGCGGATTCCCCATAGACAGACAAGTTACCCGGTATTCTTCTCCCCGAACCCGAAACGGTTCGTCAATCACCAGCGCCTTGTCGATCATCATCGGAATACAGTGAGCATTCAGACGCGGCGTCCCCATATCAACGCACACCTTGTTCACTTCCCCGTTCTCTTCTTCAAGCTTAAGGCTGCGAAGCCCTGATCTTGTCTCCACATCAAACCTTGTCTTCTGAGTCATTCCATTCTCATACACATATTTACCCAGACAGCGTATTCCATTTCCGCACATACCCGCCCGGGAACCGTCCGCATTATAAATTTCCATTCTAAACTCCGCGCATTTAGACGGCCCGATGAGAATCAGCCCATCCGAACCAATCCCAAAATGCCGGTCGCTTAGCCGTTTCGATAAGCCTGCCGGATCATCGACCGGCTCATTAAAGCAATTAACGTATATATAATCGTTTCCCAGCCCATGCATCTTTGTAAATTTCATAAACGATATCTGACCTCTTGCACTTTGCCCTTCTTTAGTTCAGTATATCGCGTATCCGGTATTTTATGACCAATAGAAAAGAGGGTACTTTACATACCCTCAGATATCTTTTCCTTGTCTTTTGGCAGACACTTTCTTATATAAGTCTGCACTTTATCCTTTCCGATCTCCAGTGCAAATGCCAATTCTTCATACAACTGCTCTTCCGCCTGACGGAAATACCGCTCGTCCACCGCCATCGCCTTTTTTCCCTTTTGTATCCGGGACCGTTTTCTCTGATATAGTGTCTTGATAATCTTGATGAGTTCCCTACAGTCTCCGGAACGGAGGGCCTCTTTGTACTGCTGCTCCCTCTCTCTTTCATTCGTGATCCAAACCGTCTCGATCTGCGGAATCTCCCTGACCAATTTCTCAGCCTCTTCTTTTGAGACTACTTGCCTCATAATGACCTTTTCATTATCTACCGGAACATAGATGACCGTCTCTGGCCGATATACTGGAGATAATGTATAATAGATCCTGTCTTTATCTGCAATTCCCATTGAGAGTTTCCCTACATTTGTGACCCGGAACACACCTTTGTTCCCATATACTACCGCATCGTTTTCCTGAAACATGACTTGCCCTCTCCTCTATCAAGACCCAGGCACGTTAAGCCGGGATAAAAGACATACCGGAAGGCCGCGCCTATAGCACAGCCATTCCGGTAAAAATTGACTTTTTACATATTCATCATATCACATTTTCAGCAAAAATGTCAGTCTTTTTTTTAAATCACAATATGTTTTTTAAATTTATGCGGTTCCATGCGCACTAATCTGCCAGCGACGCAGTAATGATTGCCATTGAATACACTTCCTCCGCATTACACCCACGTGAAAGATCGTTAATCGGCGCATTAAGCCCTAAAAGGATCGGTCCGTATGCATCAAAATTTCCTAGGCGCTGTGCAATCTTGTACCCGATATTCCCTGCATTGATATCCGGGAAAATAAAGGTGTTCGCCTGTCCTGCCACTTCGCTTCCCGGGCATTTTGTCCGCGCCACGCGGGGCGATACAGCCGCGTCGAACTGAATTTCTCCCTCGATCGGAAGATCCGGACGTTTCGCCTTCGCTTTGTTCGCCGCGTTACGCATCTTATCTACATCCTCACCTTGTCCGGATCCCAGAGTCGAATAGCTGAGGAAAGCGATCTTCGGATCAATACCGAAATTCTTGCCGCACTCTGCCGTCTCGATAGCGATCTCTACCAGGTCGTCCTCGCTCGGCTTAATATTGATCGCGCAGTCTCCCATCGCCAGGACCGCATTATCTCCGGTAGCGGACGGGCGCACCAAAATAAAGCAGGAAGAGACAATCTTATTCCCCGGCTTTGTCTTAATCAATTGGAGCGCCGGACGAACCGTATCCGCGGTAGAATAGGTGGCTCCTCCGAGAAGGGCGTCGGCAATGCCCATCTTTACAAGCATTGTTCCAAAATAATTCCCCTTTGCGAGCGTCGCACGCGCCTGCTCCGGCGTTACGCCCTTGCTTTTTCGTAGTTCGCAGAACATTTCCACCATTTCGTCTAATCTGTCAAAATTCGCCGGATCAATGATCTTGCCGCCGCGGATATTATAGCCGTTCTCCTCGGCAGCCGCCTGCACCTCGTCTACATTCCCCACCAGAACCGGCGTCAGGAAACTGCCTGCAAGCAGACGGGACGCCGCCTCAAGAATTCTCCCGTCCGTCCCCTCGGTAAACACGATTCTTTTCGGGTTTTCTTTCAGCTTCTTGATCATCATGCCGAAACCCTGCATATTCCTGTCCATTTTCTTTCCTCCTTGAAACATCGTTTTGCGTTATTTTCTCTGTTATGATTCTACCACGTTTTACCTATAATTCAATCTAAATAAAATTTTAACAAGGATTGTACGAAAAAATGAGCAATCACCGTATTTAACTATCCTTCTGCCTCCACAAAATGCATCTGATACGCCAAATATTCTCCTAATTCCGCCGGCATGGGAATCCCAGCCTTCATCAAAGCATTTCCCGTATAACATCTCCCGCTTTCTTCGTCTCGATAAACAGCGTTTGGCTTAAGGCCCTGCATCTTTACATAGTTTGTAATCATGTTCCCGTGAACCTCCAGCATAACCACATTCAGCAAAGCTTCCCGCCGATCCTTGGATACGAACGCCCATGCCCCCGCCGGATCCGTGTTAGGATTAGATAGGCGGTAGTAAAGACCGTCCTGTATCAAAGACGCATAACGGCGGTAATCCTTGATCTGACGCCGGATCTCCTCTTTCTCTTTGGACGTCATTTGAGCAAGATCCAATTCATATCCAAAAGTTCCTGCCATCGCGACTACTCCCCGCGTATGGAGCGACACCAAGCGTCCCGTCTGATGATTCGGAACTGCCGACACATGGGAACCAACCGCGGAAATAGGGAATCCAAAAGAGGTTCCATATTGAATCCGGACTCTGTCGAGGGCGTCTGTATTATCGCTGCACCAGATCTGCGGCGTATAATACAGCATCCCTGCGTCAAATCTTCCTCCTCCCCCGCTGCATCCTTCAATCAAAGTATCCGGATACCGTTTTCCCAGCCGCTCCAGAAAATCATATACTCCCAGCACATAGTCATAGAGCACTGTTCCCTGATCTTTCTTAACCGAAGAATATACGTCTGAAATACTCCTGTTGATGTCCCATTTTATATACTCTATTTTTCCTTGATCCAGTACCTTACAGATTTCTCCGTAAATATAATCCACTACGTCTCTCCTGGAAAAATCAAGCACAAGCTGGTTTCGTGCTCTTACTGGTTTTCTCCCGGGAATAGAAATCGCCCAATCCGGATGAGAACGGTATAAATCGCTGTCCTCATTTACCATCTCCGGCTCTATCCAAATTCCAAATTTAAGCCCCGTATTGTGAACACGGCGAATCAATTCGCCAAGGTTCATTCCCAGTTTTTCCTCATTGACGTTCCAGTCTCCCAGCCCGCTGTTGTCGTCGTCCCGTTTTCCAAACCAACCGTCGTCCATAACCAGCATCTCAATCCCTACTTCTGCGGCATGCTCCGCCAGGCGGCAAATACTTTCGCCTGTAAAGTCAAAATAAGACGCTTCCCAGCTATTAAGGAGAATCGGCCTTACTGCTTCCTTATATTTCCCCCGGCAGACATGACGGCGGATGCAGGCATGGAGATTCTGGGAGAGCTTTCCTAATCCCTGCTCTGTGTAGCTTAAGATAACCTCCGGCGCGTAAAAGCACTCCCCGCTCTCAAGAGGATAGTGGAACAGCTCGTCCTGGAGTCCCAAAAGAGCGCGTATCTGATGAAACTGATCCTTCTCTACTTCTCCCTTGAAACCGCCGCTGTATACAAAATTCATTGCGTAGCAGTCTCCGCATGTCTCCGTGGCGTCCCTCTCCGCCAGGATCATGAATGGACTGTACTGATGACTTGAAGTTCCTCTCCTGCTTCCAATTGTCATGTTTCCGTGAACCACCGGGGTCCTCTGGAAATTCCTTTCCATGGCATGTCTTCCATAAAAGGTGAGAACATCGTATTCTCCGGAAACAAAATCCAAACAGGCCGACTGCACTTTTTCCAAATACATCTTTCCCTGTCCTGCATTGATAATCTTTACGCTTCGCGTAATAATATCATGTTCAGGAAGCACTCCGTAATATAGAATCACACGCAAAGACGACGCTGAATCCTCCATGAGGATCTCCAGAGTCTCGGCCTCCTCCTCGGATGCATATACGGCCGGAAGCCCCGGAAGACTATATTTCCCCTTTTTGATCTCATGGCTTAAATAACGCAGGTCGCAGCTCTCGCTTCCATCTTCATTGAGTACGGCAAGCGCCGCGCTTCGGTAATCCCCATTGCCCCGGCACGGAAATTCCTGGGGGAGCGCATCCATCGAATAGGTCCTATCCCGTCCTGCGTCATAAGGATTTCCCGAAAATCCCCTGTCTCTATAAGTAAGCAGATAATCCATGCACCCCTTTTCTGTCCGTCCATAGTACAAATGCAGTAAAAATCCATATCTGTCAATCTGCATTTGATAAGTCGAGGCTGCCGTATGCAGCGTAAAGGTACGTTTTTTTTGATCATAAATGATTCCCATGATGTCTCTCCTTTTTTACAGTAAAAGCTCCGCCGGTATAAAATCAGCCGCCCGGTACATCTCCCGGACGGCTGATTCCATTTATCGCTTATAAAATGTACATCAACACTTTTTACTTCACTGCACCATTTACCACGCCGTTCAGAATCTGCTTCTGGCATACTAGGTAGAAGATCAAGATCGGCAGCAGCGCCAGCAGGTATGAAGCAAACGCCAGGTTATAATTTGTACCGAACTGTGTCTGGAATGTCATCTGTGCAAGCGGAAGCGTCGTCATCCCTGATCCGGACATGATAACGAGGGGCGTCATCACGTCGTTCCATGTTCCCAGCGCCGTCAGGACCGCTACTGTCGCATGCATCGGCTTCATAATCGGGAAAATAATCTTCCAATATGTCTGCCATGTGGTCGCTCCGTCTACATACGCCGCTTCCTCAAGGGCCATCGGAATATTTACCAGATACCCTGAGTACAGAAGTACATTCATCGGCATATAGAATACCACATAAAGCACGATAACGCCAACCCAATTTGCAAGTCCGATCATGGCGGTCTGTTTTACAAGAGGCATCATAAGGATCGCAAAGGGCACGAACATACCGCTGACAATATAAAGATATGCAAAATTATAAAATTTACTCTTTGCTTTGTTGCGCCCGATCGCATATCCCACCAGGGAGTGGAGGACAATGGATACCACAACGGTAAGTATCGTAATCAAAGCGCTGTTGCCTAGTGAACGCCAAAAATCTGTTACTTCCATTGCCTCTGCAAAATTTGCAAGGCTCCAGGTTTTCGGAAGCGATAAAATTCCGCTGATGCTGTTCGTCATCTCGCTGGGCTGCTTAAACGCGATCACAATCGTCATATATAACGGAAAAGCGACAGTTATAAGCCCTAAAATGAGCAGGATCGTAATTGGCCAGTTGACTCTTTCTTTTACTTTCTCTTTCATTATAACTGTTCCTCCTTCTTACTTGATGCACCTAACTGCAGCGCGGAAAGCGTTACAATCACGATAAAGAATATAACTGCGTTGGCGCTCTGGAAACCGAACTGGCCGCCGCCCATACCATTTTGATAGATCAGGTAGGAAATAGACTCTGTACTCTGCGCCGGACCGCCTTTTGTTAACGCCATGATCTGGTCGAATACCATCAGGAAATTCTTAACGCAAAGTACCATATTGATGGTAAAGAACGAAAAGATCAGGGGGAAAGTCAAATGTCTGAACTGCTTCCATCCTGTAGCGCCGTCAATAGATCCCGCCTCGTATACATCCTCCGGCACAGTCTGCAGACCGGAAATATAGATGATCGTATTCATGGCGATGGACTGCCATGCACAGACAATTACGATAGCGATCCATGCAAGGTTTTCATTTGCCAGCATACTGGAGCCAAAAGTCTTGCTCCCAATCATCTGTCCCCAAGCCGGCAGAATGTATGTAAAGAAATAGTTGAAAATGTAGCCTACTACCAATGCGCCTAATACGTTTGGAATAAAGTATGCCCCGCGCAGCGCGCTTTTAAACTTGATCTTGCTGTTCAGCCCCCAATGTCATTAAGTTAGCACCAGCAACATAAGGCTTACTGCTTGAAAGATGGCAA